>JAFVAA010000279.1 GCA_017476305.1 Lachnospiraceae bacterium | reverse complement strand
ATGGATATATACAAGAAAATAATGTGCCGTAAGAAACAGCACATACAGATATACAGATATTTATATTTCCGAATTTAATTTGCTGTAAAACTGCGGTCGGAGGGAAAGTTAATTTGATGCATGACAACGTAGCAAATCTGAAAGTGTTTTTATATAATCTTTCTTCTTCGGATAATTTCTTTCCTTGAATCAATCAAGGATTCCTATTTTGTTATCTGCTGGACTTTTTTCAAGCAATACTTTCTATTTTAAAAACAGGTATACTGATTTCTTGATAGAAATTTTGTCTTTTCTAGTCATGTAAAACTTTTATGATATAGAATAAAAATTCAGATGAAAATTAATAGCAGCTATTATAATTTTAAGGATGATTAAGTAAAGAACTGAGAAAAAAACTTAATTTAGATCAATATGGATAAGAGGCTGTTAGAATAATCAGTTTATATAGATATGCCATTCGTGGGGTAGAGATTTGATTGGAAATCGTTCATCTGCTTCTTATATAGATGAAAAAATCAGATGGAAAACCATAGGATTTACCAGCATTTATTTCCATTTCATCCAGTAAAAGTGCAGCATGTCCTGCTTTTGCTGGAGCTTATCAAAATTGGGGAGTGAAAAAATGTGATGGTAAAGATGGAATCAATCAGGATAGGAAGTGGTGAGATGGCAGAGGCATTTTTGAGTGTATTGAAAAATTGTTATAACATGGCAGCATCAGCCGATAAAAAGAGGTATTCAGAGGAGGCAATAAACACCATAAGAAATCTGGATGCATTCATTGTGTCAGGGGTATTATCCAAGTCCAAAGTGGATCAGTTCATTATGGAAAATTACAAGATGAGCATTTCTGAAATGACGAGAAAATATAATCAGACTCATACGATAGAAAAGAAAGAGAGCACATTCAGAGGTCAGTACAGCATCTTAGGCAGTTATGTCAGTTCCGTATTTCATTTGACACCAGATGAATTAAATGAGGTCTTTGCCAATGGAAATGCAGACAGTTTGAGGGGTATCACAGATATGATCCATGCCTTTGGAGTAGGAACTATAAATTTGTCAAAGAGATTTCCTTACTTATCAGATGATTTGGGATTAGATACAGAAACGGAAAATGTCTATGATATCAGGGATTGCCAGAAGGAAATACAGTTTTTGAAAACAGTAGATATCCAGAATATCAGGAGATTCTCTACTGGAATTGATACGGATAAACTTTCTTTTGTTTTAGGGGTATTAAGTGAGCCTTTGGTAGAGGATAGATATATCTCACAGACTGACTGCAAAAAGAAAGTAAAGAGGGCTTTTATCAATCATGACAAGTTGGAGTTATGCAAATTATTCCATGTAACACAGGAGGTCAGTTTGAAACCAGTAAAGAAGTTAGAAGTATCAGGGGCTTCTTCAGGGGGACTTAAAGAAGAGGCTTCTCAAGAGATAACAAACCATCATGAAGAGATAACAAATCCTTACATGCTAGATTTACCACAGAAGCATTTAGAGATACTTGAAACAGGTCTGAAAAGATTTGATTCACTTCCAGAGGATAAAAAAGAAAATTTAAGGATAAAAGCAGAATCCGATGATGATTGCTACGAAAAGTGCAGACAGTTTCTGGATTCTTATACATTGCAAGGTTTTCTGAATGGCATCAGAAATTTAAATCCTTATGCTTTGAGAGAGGTCATCGAGGAATATAAGAAGGGGGGTAGATGGAAATGAATAAGATATTTTCAAAGAATGGTGTCATTGGTGAGGAGTTATATAATAATTTAAGGTATGATATTTCCTCAAAAAAGATAAAGAGATTATGTGAGAAATATTTAAATGGTTTGTATGCCAATGGGGTGTCAGAGACTTTGTTCTCATACATTGCAGCATTATTATTAAAGACTTCAGGAGATAAGGATTTATATGACAGATATCGTGGAGCGATATGTGTAAGGGCAAAATATTTTGATAATATGCTTCTATGGTGGGATTTTGAGGAAAAGGATACGTCTTACTATGCGTTCTTTCTATTATATTGGACTGGTATCCGTCTGGGCGAGATGTTGGCATTGACACTGGGGGATATTGATTTTGATCAAAAGAAGCTGTCAATTACGAAGTCTTATCAGAAGATTGATGGTGAAGAACTTGTCACAAAGCCTAAGACAGACAAAAGTAACCGTATCATCGAGCTGTCTGATTTTGTAGTGGAAGAGTTGTGTGAGTATACGGATAAACTGTATGGGATGACTAAGAAAGACCGATTGTTCCAAATTTCAAAAGGTGGGCTGGAGAAGATTATAAAGCGTAATGCTGAAAAAGCAGGACTGAGAAAAATCAGGGTGCATGATTTAAGGCACAGCCATGCTTCGGTTCTAATTGAAAATCACATTGATATTGCTACGATTTCACGCAGATTAGGTCATGAGAATTAGCACATTCATTTTTCCTGTTGTTTTTTAGATGTAATTGGGATATAATCGTTATATAAGAGCTATAGAGTTTCATATGTCTGTTCATAGGAAGATAACGTAAAGACGCTGTCTGCGATTTTTACGGAGAAAGTAAATTTTTGTCGGCACTTCATCCCATTAACATGTCAGGCTGCTCAAAGGCAGCACTTATTAATGGAGAGGATATATGGCAAAGTATTATGATTCAGTAATGGAAGAAACTCTGGAGAAATATTTAAAAAATGGAAAGCAGAAAAAGCTTTCTGAAAAGGAGAGGTGGCAAAGGCTAAAAGAGAAGAAAAGGAAAGAAGGGGAACATTATGCTGATCAGTGAACGAATTTACAGTTATTTAGAGGAAAAGAAAATATCACAGAAGGAGTTTGCGGAAAGGACAGGAATTTCCCAGAGTACCGTCAGCGATTGGCGCAGAAAAGGTACGAATCCTTCGGCGGATAAAATTATGATTATCTGTGAGGTGCTTGGCGTATCGCCGTATGAACTGCTTTTGGGAACGGACAATAAGATGCAGCGAAAGCATAATGAACCGGACTATGTGATTTTTCAGAGAGATTCCAGGGAGTCTGTGCTGATCGAGAAATATCAGCATTTGGAAAATGATGCAAAAAGAAGGCTGGAGGGGTATTTGGAGGCGTTAAGTGATATGCAGAAAAGTGAAGGTGAAGAAATATAAATCATTAAGGAACTGCTACAAATTCAAACTTACCATTTTATGAGTTGAAATGTTTGCACATACGGTGTTTCGGCTCACAAAATGTGTAAGTTTTTTTTGTAGCAGTTCCTTAGAAATAATCCGGACGAAATCCGGCATCATTATTCTAAAAATAGATCATTAACGAAACAGCAAGCCATTTCGTTAATGAGTATAAATAGAATTTTTTTCACAGCCTAATTCAATCTTCTGGCACCTTCTGCGGCATCTGCAATGTAAAATTCTGCAGAGAGACCGGTTTTTTCTTTATATACTTCTCCGATGATTTTCTGGAATTCTTCTACGGAATCTTCTTCTACAATGCTTACGGTACAGCCTCCAAAACCGCCGCCGGTCATTCTGGAACCGATGACATATGGCAGCTTCCATGCTTCCTCGGCTAAGATATCTAATTCCTTACAAGATACTTCGTAATCGTCCCTTAAGGATACATGAGATTCATTCATCAAACGTCCAAAAGCTGCCAGGTCACCACTTTTTAATGCTTTTACAGCAGCGATTGTCCTCTGGTTTTCATAAACGGCATGGCGTGCTCTCTTCCTGCAGATATCATCCGTGATAGCATCCTTATGTTTTTCAAAAGTTTCTTCGTCTAAATCACCTAATGATTTTATGTCAACGACCTTCTGCAGTGCCTTTAATGCTTCTTCGCTTTCTCTGCGTCTGTCGTTATATGCACTTCCGGCAAGCTGATGCTTTACCATGCTGTTTGTAATGACTATTTTTTTCTGATCCATATTTAATGGCACATATTCGTACTCTATGGTGGCAGTATCAAGGAAAATCGCGTGTCCTTCTTTTCCCATAGCGGATGCGAACTGATCCATGATTCCGCAGTTCATTCCATTGTAGTTATTTTCAGAGTACTGTCCGATCTTGGCGCAGTCTGCCATGGAAATATCCAGATTTAAAAGGTCTCTCGCAATGACTGCTGCGACCAGCTCGATCGAAGCAGATGCAGACAGTCCGGAACCGGTCGGCATATCTCCGCACATGACCATATCATATCCGGTATTTACTGCATAGCCTTTTTGCTGCAGTGCCCACAATACCCCTAGCTGATAATCATACCAGATACCATGATCATTTGGTGCGAGTCCTTCGATTACATGCTCCTGTACCCCATCGTCCGGATAGTTCATATTATACCACCGGACCTTATTGTCGTCGCGTTTTCTGGCTACTGCGTAGTTTCCCATTGTAAGTGCACATGGAAAAACATGTCCGCCGTTATAATCTGTATGCTCCCCGATCAGATTGACACGCCCTGGTGCAAAGTAGCTGTGGATTTCTCCACCATCCCCAAAAAGTTCCTTGAATTTTTCTAATAGCTTCTCCATAATGAATCCCCACTCCTTTGGCTTTTTGTTTCATTTTACTTGCTATTTTCAGAGATGTCAATAAAAAACATAAAATCAAAAAAATTCGTAACAAATAGTATTTAGTGGAAACGGAGGTCTTCCGGAGGAAGAAAAAAGCTGCTATGAATGGCCTGGCAGCCATCCAAAACAGCTTTTTATGCAGGGTTTCTTTTAGGAATTCCATATTTTTAGAGTTTCCAGAATCTTTTTCTTATCCGTTTCAGAAAATTTGGCAATCTCTTCTAACAGCTCCCGGTCCAGAGCCGTAGCACTGTAGTCACTTTCCAGATTTCCTACAAGGGAGTCCAGAGAAATATTCATGAGTTTTGCGTAATAGGTCAGAATGCGAAGGGACATGGCGGTTCTTCCGTTTTCTACATTACTGATGTAACCCGGAGTGACGGAAAGTGCCTCTGCCACCTGATTTTGTGTCAATCCCATTTTGATTCGGAATCCTTTGATT
>JAFVAA010000278.1 GCA_017476305.1 Lachnospiraceae bacterium | reverse complement strand
GAATTTGACAGGGAACTAAAAGAATTAGAGAACTTCGGAGAAGAAAGAGGAGCTGATACGGCTTCTCTTTTTTCGCATATGGAGTCCGTTCTTTCAGAGCAGGAAAAAGAGGACTTAAAGGCTGGCAAATACACTTATCTGAATCCGAAGAAAGAGCCTGTGCCGGAGGAGTACATTAAAACAGTGGTGCTCCGTGGCACAGGCTTTGTAGGCGGGAAGAAACGTGTCTATCAGATCATGCAGTCTGAGTATGTGAAGTCCGAGCGTGTCAAAAAGATCAAGGCAGAGTATGGCACGGGCGGTGCAGGCTGGCCTCTGGAAGGGTACGGACTGCACGGTTATGATACTTTTCAGGCGAAGGGGATCCGCTTTCAGTGGCGTGATGAAGAGGGTGAGAAAGAGGGATATGCGAACTGGAATACCATAGAGCAGGTGATCTCCGCACTTGTCCTGACGGGAGAGTATTATACACCGGAGCCTGAATTTGTGGATAAAGAGCCACCAAAAGACCTGCCGGAGAGTGAGGATATCATTGATGCAGACTACGTAGAGATGGATGCTTCTGACGAGGAAGTTGATTCTTTCAGCGAGGGAAGTGCCGATGATTCCATCGAAGAACTGGATGAGTTTGCAATTCCCGATGAGGTCGGCGATATGGGTATTCCCGACAGCAAGCGTGCTTCCGACGAACAAAATGGGGATACATGGTATGGCATGACACCAGAGGAACTTGAGAGGGATGAGGAACAGGAAATCCGTGTTGCAGAAAGGATATGTGCTTCTCTTAAGATGGACGATATGCGTTTCTCTTGGGATGATGGTAATGACTGCATTGTAGCGGAAGATGATTGGGACAATAAGTGGACCGGTCTGGATTTTTACAGTTTTATTCTTGATGAGGCGGTGAATCTGAAAGAGCCGGAGACACTATTACCGATTGGTGATTCTCTTTTAAAGGAGTTCCTTGATTTTGCAGAGAAAAACGGATACCATCCGCTTTCTGCAGAAAACATGGTGGAGGAAAAAACTGATAAGAATACAGATGAAGCAGAGCCGGTATCCGTTAATTCAGAGAGTATCACTTCCAATAACTTTCATATGTCCCCATTCGCTACGCAGTCCGCAGGCATGATGACCAGATATGACTGGAACATCAAAGCACTCCGCACATTGAAGCAGATTCAGGGTGAGAACCGTGCGGCCACACACGAAGAACAGGAGATTTTGTCGAAGTATGTCGGCTGGGGCGGACTTTCACAGGCATTTGATGCGAATAATGAGAACTGGAAGGAAGAGTATGGTGAGTTAAAGGAACTTCTTACACCGGAGGAGTACGAAGCTGCAAGGGCAACGGTTAATAATGCCTTTTATACACCCTCTATTGTTGCAAGTGCGATTGGAAATGCCCTTGTGCAGTTTGGCTTTAAGGATGGCAATGTCTTGGAACCGTCATTAGGTGTCGGGAACTTCTTTGGATGCCTGCCGGATTCCATGTCACAGGCAAAGCTGTTCGGTGTGGAGATAGATCCGGTATCTGCTGAGATTGCAAGGCTTCTTTACCCATCGGCAAAGATTGAGATCAAAGGCTTTGAAGAAACCGCATATCCTGACAACTTCTTTGATGCAGTCATCGGGAACGTGCCGTTTGGCGATTATAAAGTGTTTGATCCGAAGTATAACAAGCTGAATTTCAAGATTCACGACTATTTCCTTGCAAAGAGCATCGATCAGGTGAGACCGGGCGGTATCGTGGCGGTCATTACAACAAAGGGGACACTTGACAAGAAGAATAATTCCATAAGGAAGTATATCGCAGAGAGGGCAGAACTTTTGGGGGCAGTCAGGCTTCCGACTTCCACCTTTTCCGGCAATGCGGGTACAGAGGTCACAAGTGATATCCTGTTCTTTCAAAAGAGGGAGAGGAAGATCATGATAGAGCCTGACTGGATCCATCTCGGTTTTTCAGAGGATGGAATCCCGATCAACAGTTATTTTGCGGAACACCCGGAGATGATGCTCGGCACGATGAAGTATGACAAGGGGAGATTCGGTGAGAACAGTAATTATACGGTATGCGTCAATGATGACCCGAACTTCAATCTGTACGAAGCACTAAATAATGCCATCGCTAATATCCATGCAGAATATAAGGATTTTGAACTGGTTTCTGAGAGTGAGGAGAGTATCACGGCAGATATCCCCGCTGATCCCGATGTGAAGAATTTTACCTTTACGGAGTACGATGGAAAGATTTATTTCAGGAAGGACAGCAGGATGTATGAGTGGGAAGCCGGGGATAAGACGGTAAAGCGTATCAAGGGGCTTATGAAGATCAGGGAG
>JAFVAA010000026.1 GCA_017476305.1 Lachnospiraceae bacterium | reverse complement strand
TGCATTACAGAACAGATTAGACCATACGATTGCAAATGCTGATAACATGGCAGAGAATCTGCAGGCATCAGAGAGCAAGATCCGTGACGTTGATATGGCTAAGGAGATGGTTACTTACTCAGCTAAGTCCATCCTTCAGCAGGCAGGTCAGTCTATGCTCGCTCAGGCTAATCAGGCTACACAGGGTGTGCTTTCCTTACTTCGTTAATCGGATTAAGCGGACATATGTACGGAAGAGAGACGACCATCTGGTCGTCTTTTTTCTTTTCCTTGGAAAATCCTAAGATATATGGTATAATTCTCAAAGAGAGTATACGATCCTATGGCATAGGAGGATTTGATAACGGAAAAAAGAAAAAAATATAGGAGGCAAAAGAGTTATGGGAAATTTGGAAAAGTATGATGATGCATTTATAAAGGTATTGGAAGTAAAAAAGGAGGATTTGGCCGGGCTGGAGTATCAGAAGGTAACTGCCTGGGATTCTGTAGGTCATATGTCATTAGTCGCGGCTTTAGAAGAAGCATTTGATATTAGGATGGAGGTAGATGATATCATTGATTTAAGTTCGTACGAAAAGGGAAAGGAAATATTATCAAAAAATTATGATGTGGAATTTTAATGAATTTGGAGAAAATATCGCCATGGAAGAAGATTCCGGTCAGTGTATTACTTACCGGGAGCTTTCCGAAATGGGAGAGAAAGTAAAGGAAGCGGCAGGACACCGGTGCCTGGTTTTTCTTTATTGCCGAAATGAGATTGGTTCCGTAGCAGGTTATGCAGCGTTTATCCATTCCGGCATAGTGCCGGTATTATTAAATGCTTCCTTAGACCAGGACTTAAATGAGCGGTTGATCCGGGAATATTTACCTGTATATATATGGACACCGGCAGATAAAAAGGCAGAATTTTTGAAACCCGGACGAAAGACAGAGGAAGTTTTTTCTGCGTATCATTATGTGCTTTTAAAAACAGGTTTTGAAAAAGAGTATTCCCTTCATGAGGATTTGTGTTTGCTGCTTACCACTTCCGGCTCTACAGGAAGTCCCAAATTTGTACGCCAGAGTTACGAAAATGTAAGAGCGAATGCGGACTCCATTGTGAAGTATTTGGAGCTCGATGCATCAGAACGACCGGTTTCTACACTTCCTATGAATTATACGTATGGTCTTTCCATTATCAATAGTCATTTTATGGTGGGGGCGACGCTTCTTTTGACAGAAAAAGGTCTGATGCAGAAAGAGTTTTGGAATTTTTTTAAAGAAAAGAAGGCAACATCCTTTGGGGGCGTTCCCTATACGTATGAAATGCTTGACAGACTGCGTTTTTATCGTATGGATCTGCCAGCGTTAAGATATATGACGCAGGCAGGGGGAAAGATTACTCCGGAATTGCATAGAAGATTTGCGGAGTATGCGAAGGAAAAGGAGAAAAAATTTATTGTCATGTATGGGCAGTGCGAGGCCACAGCACGGATGGGATATTTACCTGCAGAGAAGGCTCTGGAAAAATGTGGCTCTATGGGAATTGCTATTCCTGGTGGAAGGTTTCATCTTATCGATGAAAATGGAAAGGATGTAAAGGAGGCAAATACGACTGGCGAGCTGGTATATGAAGGCGCCAATGTCACTCTCGGATATGCAGAATGTGGCGAGGATTTAATACGTGGCGATGAAAGAAATGGAATTTTGCAAACCGGTGATATGGCGCAGTTTGATGAGGATGGATACTATTATATCGTAGGCAGAAGGAAGAGATTTTTGAAAATATATGGAAACCGTGTAAATTTGGATGAGGTAGATCGTTTGGTAAAAACGGAGTTTGAAAATATCGAATTTGCGAGCAGCGGTACAGATGACCATATGTATCTGTTTTTGACGCAGGAAGCGCTGGCAGAAAGGGTGCGCGATTATGTCATCAGAAAAACGAAGCT
>JAFVAA010000277.1 GCA_017476305.1 Lachnospiraceae bacterium | reverse complement strand
CACGTTATACGGATTCTCCCGGATGAATTTTCTCCACCATGCCTTCTTTACATTATTTTTAAGCTCCACACCAAGGTTTCCATAATCCCAGGTATTCGCCAAGCCCCCGTAAATCTCCGAACCCGGATAAATAAACCCTCTCGCCTTCGCTACCGCCACAATTTTTTCCATCGTCTTTTCCATATACTTTGACCATTCCTTTCTATAAAATAGCAAACCGTACTTTCACCGTCTGCAGCCACAGCCGCTTCAAAATCCTCTGCTCCACGGAAACATCCATATCATAACCCCGCCACGGTTCAAAACGCTCCAAAGTAGAATATACCATTATCTGCCAGAGAATGCAAGTTCAAAGAGTTAATTTTATATGCCACAAGGCTCATCACGGGCAACCGTTCACCCTTCAATGTCATTTCGTTTCGTATTTCGAACGGAAGTAATGCTTGCTATATATGTGTTCAGGACACGTTTCCGCTTGGATTCTGCACAAAAAATCGGAGAAAGCACCAAGTCTTTCCCCGATTTTTCATAGCTATTAAAATCTCATACAGAGCATCTCTCTGTGCCATCATTTATCTAAATCATACACATAGATTCCGGTTATGGTCGGCTTATTTTTGAAGCTAATGGCCAAGTATGGATAAGTCCCCTCCTTCAGGGCATTAAAAAGCTTATTGGATAAGATCACGTCCTTGCCCTGATAATCAGCAAACTCATACACTTCCTTATTCTTTTCCCCGCCATCTATCTTTTTCGTGGTATAAATCTCTATCCCGCCAATAGCTCCTTCTGTCACTTCATCAAAGGTCACCCGGATACATGGTTTTTTAAATGTATTCCAGTCAAAAAGCAAATGCGTGCGATAACCCCAGGCATTAAATATGATTTTGGACTCATCCGTACAGGATGCCATATTTACGAATTGGGTAATATCCTCACTCTTTGCCACTCCTCCATCCAGGGTAATGTTATCTCCTCCATTTTTTCTCCATCTGCCGGTCCAGCTCCAGACCGGTGCCACATCATCAGACAAAGTAGTCAAAGTAGATGCTGTCTTTGGTGTGACCGCATTTTCCGTCAGACCATCCGTCTTTCCGTTCGAACCGGTCAGACTGTTATAAAGCTCTGCAACATCCTTAAAGCTCATCATGCAGGTAGAGCGGTCAAAGTAGCATCCCGGTCTGTCCCAGAGAACCGGCTGGCAGCCTCTCTCTGCCATGATCTCCGTCATATCCTTTAACCAATCCACGCATCCATTTTGTCTCGGATTGCAGACACCCATCTCTCCGACGATCACACCATAACCCTGATCGACAAAGTTTGTCTTCATTTTATCAAAATTCACGATTGCATCCGCTTTATTTTCTGCGGTATAAGTACCTCCCGCCATATCATCCCCGCAGAAAGACCATGGATCATAGTAGTGAACGGAAACCATCAGCTTTGTCTTTCCATTTGCTTCCGTATCCGTCGGCATTTTCCATCTGGCATCTATGGTCTCATCAATATTGGTATCGCATCCGGCGATCAAAAGATGTCTGTACTCATTATTTCCGCCAGAAGCACGAACGGTATCTACAAACTGCTGGTTCACCCTGTTCGCCGTTTCATAGGCTTCATCTACCGTCATGATCCCTTTCTTTCCATTTTCATAATCCACATAGCCATCCTCGTTGATCGGAGCATTGAACCCGCCATTCGCAATCGTAATATCCAGCTCCTCATTTGCAGACTCAAAGATCAGGTGGTCCGAATAGTCCTTAAACCGCTCGGATATCTGTGTCCAATAGGAAATATACCGCTTCATCGCCTCTGCACGTCTTTCCTCATCCGGAATCTTCGTCTTCCCGTCAGTGTCATATTTCCAGGAACCAAAAGCGCCCCACCAGCCATAATCATAGTGGTCATTGATGATTACATACATGCCGTCATTGAGCGCATAGTTCACAATTTCCTCGACACGCCCAAGCATCTTCTCATTTATCTTGTACTGACCATCATTTGCCACCATGCTCGTCCATGATACAGGTACACGAAGTGTATTAAAGCCATAGGAATGCATCCCATCCACGATCTGCTGTGTGATATTCTCCTGACCGGCTACCAGCTCAAAATCCGAAGCTTCTGTGTATTTGGACAGCTCACCAAGCAGTACGCACTGCTCCATGGTATTTCCCAGATTGATTCCAATTCCCATCTCCGTCGCTAAAAGCTCCTGGGAAGACTTCTCCTTACGCATGGTGCCATTGTCCCTGACCGTCATCCTTCCGCCCTCAGAAAATTTGCTGGCGCCCACGATAGAAATCTCATGCTCCGTTCCTACATTCGAAGCTGCTGCCGG
The DNA here is from genome assembly GCA_017476305.1 of Lachnospiraceae bacterium. Classification (GTDB taxonomy): domain Bacteria; phylum Bacillota; class Clostridia; order Lachnospirales; family Lachnospiraceae; genus Butyribacter. The sequence continues at coordinate 2,009 of JAFVAA010000277.1, read as the reverse complement.
AACCTTCATGGAAATCGCAGTATTTCCATCCCACTTTGACGAATCATCATCCTTTGATGTCGTCGCAGCCTTTACCGTCACTTTGCACTTTAAGGTCACTTTATCCGTCTTTTTCCCGCCCTTTGCGATGTAGTTCACCTTCACGGAAATCGTAGCCTGTCCTGCCTTCTTTCCCGTCACCACTCCTTTTTTGTTCACGACAGCAACCGCTTCCTTATTGCTCGACCAGGTCTGTGACTTGATCTTCTTCACATTTTTTTTCGTGATTTTCAGAGTCAGTTTCCCCTTTACCTTCACCGTAGCCTTGGTTTTGCTAAGCTTCAGCGTTGCCTTTGCAGCACTTGCCGTATTCGCCTGCGAAAACGGCAGAAGTCCCGTCACCGCCAAAGCAGCTGCCGACGTAACTGCCAATGCTTTTTTCCATAACTGTTTTTTCATTTTCTTCTCCTTTCCAACACACTTTTTATACTCACTAACATTTCCATTCCTCATAAAGAGACGGAAAGTTCCGTGAATATATGGCCCTTCCTTATGATTTCCGTATAAGATTATAGCATTTTTTCTTCATTTTTTTTACCATGAAAATTAAAGATAATTTACAGGAAGAATTGCACAAAAGAGCCATCTGCGGAAAATCCCTCCACAGACGGCTCTTTTTTACGTATGGCTGCATACGCTCTGATTCCTTTTTTTATTCACCACGTTTATTTCACCTTGACCGTGGCCTTTGCGGATCTCTTCCCGACCTTTAATGTAATCGTGACCTTAGATCCCTTCTTCGCTTTCTTATTTACCGTAACATTTACTATGACCTTCTTTGCTGCCTTCTTCCCCACCTTAGCCGTCACCAGCTTCTTTTTGTCCGAAGACTTTACCGTAATCCTATCTGTAGTCTTCTTCGAAGCTGTCGTGTTCTTCAGAATGAAGGTGAGCGGTACCGTCTTGCCTCTCTTGATCGTCACAGACTTAGACTTCTTCGCTACCGTAACCTTTTTACAAGGATTCTTTTTGCTGGTGGAAGCGCTTGCAGAAGGAGAAGGAGACGGGCTCACCTCCGGACTCTTCGCCGGTGCTGCACTGGCTGTCGGTGCCGCACTGGCAGCTGCAGTTTCTGATGGTGCTGCACTCGCTGTCGGGGTTGCAGTCGCTGACGGTGCCGCACTCGCTGTCGGGGTTGCAGTTGCTGACGGTGCCGCACTCGCTGACGGGGTTGCAGTTGCTGACGGTGCCGCACTCGCTGTCGGGGTTGCAGTTGCTGACGGAGTTGCACTTGCGTCTGCGCTCGCTGCAGGAGTCGCACTTGCATCTGCGCTCGCCGCCGGAGTTGCGCTTGCGTCTGCACTCGCTGCAGGGGTTGCGCTTGCGTCTGCGCTCGCTGCCGGAGTCGCGCTTGCGTCTGCACTCGCCGCCGGAGTTGCACTTGCATCTGCGCTCGCCGCAGGGGTTGCGCTTGCGTCTGTGCCGGCTGCCGCAGGCTTTACCACAATTGTCTTTTTGCCATCATTATTATTGCCTGCTACTGCCTCCAGGGAAGCACCATCCGCATTTACATATGCCGTTGAATCAAATGGAGAAGCTTCCGTCAGCGTGTCACCAATGGCAAGACTTGTCCCATCCGCAAGCGTCACGGACTTCTCTTCCTTTAGCGTGAACTGATAAGTACCATTAATCGTAAAGCTGTTCAAAGTCACCTTCATCCCAGCCGTTCCCTCGATCCACCCCAAAGAGTATACCTCTGTAGCACTCTCAGAAACCGTAAGTTCATAGTCCCTGGTTCCATCCGCTGCGTCTTCTGCCTTTGTTCCCTGGTTCCATCCGGCAGCGCCGTTGTCAATATAACCAAATTTAATTTTAGCGGCTTCCGGTGCATCTGCTACCGTAACATTATAAGTAAACTTCTTGATCGCTACCGTCTCATCTGCAGCCTTTGCCTGCTGCGCCGGACCTCCACTAACATTTGCTCCCGTAATGACGAATGCACTGGTGAGAGCAATAGAAAGAAATTCCTT
>JAFVAA010000276.1 GCA_017476305.1 Lachnospiraceae bacterium | reverse complement strand
GCACAAAAAAGCTCCGAAAAATCAAACTCTTCCGAAAGCAGATGTGCTTTTTCCCGAATATTACTTCCTTTTGATACAGGATTATCACAGATCGTCCGGAGCTGCTTTTTCGCATACTCCTCACAAGCCACTTTAAAATTCTTTACATGAAAAATTTTTGCAGAAGCAAAATTTCCGTTTATAATCTCCATCCTATCCTTTCTAAGCCACAGCGTATGGCTGAAAAAAACAGTCTGAAAATCCCACGAAATTTTTAGCTCTATTTAGAGATCCTTTCGGCACAAATGCCAAAAGGACCGAAAGAAACTGCCCTATTTATGCGGGCAGATGATATTCTTGACAGAACCTCTCACCTTGGGGGATCATCAGACCTCTGCTATTCTCTGTTGCGTGATTACCAAAAACCATTTCTCTCGTCATAATGTCCTCCTTTCGTGATAGGTATATGGTACACCATAAACGAATTCTTCCTATACGTACGAAAGCTCTGATGTACCTGCTACATAAAATAATTACAAAAGCTTTATCGGAAGCTTTTTAAAAAAACTTAACGCTTAACTCCTTTTTTAGTTACTGTTATTCACAGCTGTCATATGCTCATCTTTTTTATTCATTCAAAATCTGTAGCTCCTTTTCCACCCCTTCCAAATGCTCCTTACATTTAGCAGCCAAAAGCGTCCCCTCCTTATAGAGCTCCAAAGCCTCCTCCAAGGAGGTCTCCTTTGCCGCCAGTTTCCGATTGATTTCCTCTAATTTTTTTAATCCCTCATCCACATTAAACTCTTTTTTTTCTTCCATATTCTCAACCTCACTCCTCTATATTTTTCTTCACAATTTCTGTCACCTGTGACCGGATTTCGCCATCGTGGATTCTCATAGAAACATCATCCCCCGTCCGAACATCCTCTACACTCACCACAGGCTTTCCTGCATGCGAGATATATCCAAATCCATTTACTAGCTTCGCTGTAGGCGATAATCCGTTCAGCCTTGCGAGTATTTCTTTAAACCGGTAATATCTGCTCTCGTATGCATGTCTGACATTCCTCTGCATCAGCTCCTTTAGCACTTCAATCCGCTCCAAGCGGTTTTTCAAAAGCTGCTCCGGATTATATCCCTCCAGTGCTCTAAGCTTCGCATCTAAAAATAAGATTCTCCTTTCCAGAGAATGCCGCATATTTAGAGCAATGCTCTCCTGCAGCCTCTTTAACCGGTCGATATCCACCATGATATTCGGAATCGTTTCCTCAGCCGCCTCCGACGGGGTAGCTGCCCGTTTATCCGATACAAAGTCAATCAGCGTCCAGTGTCCCTGATGCCCCACTGCAGAAACAATCGGCGTTTCTGCTTCATAGACCGCTCTGGCGATACTTTCCTCATTATATACCATCAGCTCCTCGTCCGAACCACCACCGCGTCCCACGATAATCGTATCAAGCCCCAGCGCATCCAAACGCCTGATTCCCTCTACGATTGTTTCCGCTGCATTTTTTCCCTGCACCTTGACATGATACAGCACTAACTGCACATAAGGATTTCTCTTCGCTGCGACCTTACAGATATCCTTAATCGCCTGTCCATCCTTTGACGTGACGATTCCCACCCTCTCCGGATGCTTCGGAATCGGCTTTTTATGCTCCAGAGCAAAAAGTCCCTCCTCCTCCAGTCTCTTTTTTAACTGCAAAAATTCCAGATTTGCCTTTCCCTCTCCTATGTTATAAATCTGTCTGACTACCAGACTGCTCGTTCCATTCGCCCTATAAAACTGTAATTCTCCAATGAGTGCAATCTGCTGTCCTGTCTCTAATTCAAACGACAGACCAATCTTCGCATCATCCTCCCACATAAAGCAAGGCAGTATGACCTTTTTCATCTTACCGTTATGTCCTTTTTCCTCTCGTTTTTCCTCCTTGATGGAAAAATAATAATGCCTTCCGGGACTATGACCATTATAATTTGTCACCTCGCCCTTCACCAAAATCCTCCTAAATGCCAGCGTATGTTCAAAATTTTCTGCAATCATCTCATTTACTTCCGATACCGTTTTATACTGTTCAAATCCCGGAACATCTAAATAAGCTTTCTCTGTTTTTTCCGACAGTTCCGCACCATCTATCACATTCACCGGACGTCTTTCCTGAAATTCTTCCTCCTCTGGGTACCATTTTCTAAGCTCCTCCGGAAGCACATCTCCAATATAGTACCATGTCTTTTTCCCTCCGTCCCACATGGCAGCGAACCGCTTTGCCTCCTCCTTCTCCTGGTAGTTCGTATTTAAATCAAACCGCACTGCCTCACTTCCTTTCT
>JAFVAA010000275.1 GCA_017476305.1 Lachnospiraceae bacterium | reverse complement strand
TGCTCCGGTATGATTTCCACCTCTCCATCCGGAAGATTGTTGATAAGGTCAAAGGCTTTTGCCGGGATGATGAAAGGCTCTTCGTCTGTGCCCTCTACCTTCGCCTTAATCGCAAGTTCCATGTTGTTAGCGATTAAATACCCGTCCTGCACCAAAACGCCCTGCAAGACTGCCATAGGCGTGCGTTTCGGCACTACCTGCTTTAATTTATTGATTTTCTGCGATAACTCATTTTTTTCGATCTTCATCTCTTAATTCCACTCCTTCCAGAAATAGTATTGTGCAATTACGATCAGGCACCTTGTACTCTTCCAGCTCTGCTCCGGCCGCCATATACTTATGCCCGAATAACTCTTTCATTTGCTTCCAGATTCCCCAAGGAATCCGGTAAAAGTTCTTCAGCCCAATGGAAACCACTACATAACATTTCGCTCCCATAGCCTCGTACTTTTCAAAGGTCTCCCACTGTGTTTCCGTGATAACATTCTGCTGGATTCGGTCTTTCTCCGTATGCTTCGCATCGAAGATTATGCACGTTCCGTCACACAGGGCTCCCTTGAAGTCCGGCTGTGCCTGTTTCGTGAAGCAGGCAAGGAACCTTCCAAACCTATCTGCTTTCCCCAGTGGCTTCATCGGTTCCGGCGTCTTCTCGATAACCGCATATCCCTCTCGCTGATAAAACTCACACGCTGCGGAAATCCAATTTTCAAAGGTCTCTCCGGATGCCCTGCTCCTTGCCCCGGAGATCTGTCTTCGTGAATCAGCCATCGGACGCCCCCAATCTGCTTTCCAAAACAGCCTTGATGTCTGCCAGCTTCGCCGCACCTATGCCCTTTATCGCTCCGATATCCTCAACGATAGAGGCAATGTCAATTTTCGATGCCGGTGCCGCCATCTGCTTTCCCTGGTTGAAGCCCTCGCTTCTTGCTTTCTCCACCCTGTCTTCTACATAATGGACGAGCTGCTCGTCTGTCATTTTCCGCATTTTGACCGCCTTTTCGTGGATCTTATTCTCGTCCTCGGTTCGTCTGCAGCTTCTTTTCTTCGCCATATTATTCATCCTTTCTTTTTTGCGCCTCTCTCGGTTAATATTCTGGAGGGCTTTTCCTGCCGTGCTGTCGAAATAGCCCTCGCCATTCACATAAAATGGATTTTTACCCATCCACATTTTCCTCATTTGGCTCAAATGTAACGCTCACATCTGCCTCTTTTGCAAGCTCGGCCAGTGCCGGAATATCTATCCCTAAGTCCTTGCAGAAATCCCGAAAACATTTCTTGCACATGAAGCCGAACTGTTTCGGTTGTTCGCCCCTCTTTGATCTTGCCAAGAGCGTTACCATGTCACTCTTTTTCAGATAGGCTTTGCACTTGGCGCATTCAGCGTAAAGCTTATTCTGCATTTTCTTACTGACTGTCTTCCGCTGAAGCTCTTTTGGGAAATCCCTGCGCATATTCTTCTCGCCTACAATCTGGAGAAGACTGTCCTTCATAAAAACCGGAATGCAATATGCCGTATCAGCACTGACAACAATCTTTTGTATCCAGTCCATTTCCGGCACGACCTTATTCTTTCTGCGTCCGGTCTGTGCTCCTATGATGATCCATTCCGTTTCAAGAATTGCCTCTTTCCAAACCTCTGTTTCTGCTATGTCCTCGAATATAGGCTCAATGCTGAAAAATGTGTGGTAACTGTC
>JAFVAA010000274.1 GCA_017476305.1 Lachnospiraceae bacterium | reverse complement strand
TATGAGCCGTTCTGGTTTCGGACATTCCGCTATATCCGTCTGGAAATAAAAACGGAAAAAGTTCCGATTGTTCTGCTTTCTTTCGATTACAGGGAGACTGGATATCCGTTGGAATTAACAGAGACGGCAAAGAAAAAGGCAGATAAGCTTCGGAGGATGGCAGAGGAGGATACGTCAGATCCGGATGGGGATTGTCTGAGCAGTGGATTTTGGTGGAAACTGTGGGAGATTTCTCTGCGCACCCTGAAACGCTGTATGCATGATACCTATATGGACTGCCCGTTTTATGAGCAGTTACAGTATGCGATGGATGCCAGAACGGAGATACTTTATACCTATGCGATATCAGAAGATGACAGGCTGGCAAAACAGTGCATGAATGCCTTTCGGACAGCGGACAGAGCAGATGGGCTTTTGAACTGCAGTGCACCGGATGTAGGAGAAAATGTAATTCCCGGTTTTCCCATTTACTATATAGGAATGCTCTATGACCATATGAAGTATTTTCAGGATAAGGACTGGATTTCAGGTCATTTGCCTTTGGTGGAGGGGATTTTGGACTTTTTTCACAGACATTTGGATGCCAGAGGGCTCGTGATGCGTGTCGGCGGAGTGAATGATGGGAAAGGGTTCTGGTCTTTTATCGACTGGACGAAAGAGTGGGATGCTGCAAATGGAGTTCCGAAGGCAGTGTTCTATGGACCGGTTACGATGGAGAGTTTTTTATATTTATACGGTCTTTTGATGGCGAAAGAATTATTCCGTTTTGCAGAAAGAGAGGAAATGTTTGAAGAAAGGGCAGAGAAACTAAAGGAAGCACTCCGGTCATTTTGCATGGATGAAGAGGGTGTTTTTCTGGATGGACCCGGGATACGGATGTACAGCCAGCACTGCCAGGTGTTTGCTGTCCTTACGGATACGGTATCGATAAAAGAGGGAGCCGGACTGCTTAGAAAAACATTGGAGGAGAAGGACCGGTTTTCTCAGTGTTCCGTAGCGATGAGATTTTATCTTTTTCGCGCATTGGAAAAATGTGGTCTTTATGACCTGACAAAAGAACTCTGGAAGCCATGGAGAAAAATGATAGGGCAAAATCTGACTACCTGTGCAGAGGATGAGCTGGGTGGGAGAAGTGATTGTCATGCGTGGGGCTCGCTGTTTCTATATGAATTTATGTCTCTGTTTGAAGTATAGAAAAGAAGTATAGAATATAAGAAACAAATTTATTTCATTTAATGCGTTTCCTATAAATCGACATCGGTTATCCGTCCGTGAACACAATGTTGAACTGTCAAATAAAACGTAGGATTGTGCTAATTATCAAAAAAAATTAAGTGGATTTTCTTTTAAAATTATATTATCATAAAAATGTCCAGGTTTATTACAAACCTTTGGTTTATTACAAACCTACGGTTTGTTGGACATCCTGAAGTTGTAAAGCAGATAGTTTATGAGTAAATATTCAGGCTTAACTGAATAGTTACGTTTATGAAATGAAAGAGTCACTTTTCTATGGGGAGGAAGAGAGATGAAAAAGGTTCATGTATGGACGACGTATGGGGAGGGCAGTTTCAGGGAACAGCTAAGACAGGAAATCCTCTTTTCGGAGGACTCTGGTGTGGAGGAACAGGTGATCAACTTATATCCGGATCAGAGATTTGAGGTGTTTGAAGGATTTGGCGGGGCTGTAACAGATGCTGCAGGTTATGTGTACTCCCTGATGTCTGAGGAACAGAAAAAAGAGCTTGTGAAAACATATTTTTCGAAAGAGCAGATGAATTATTCGATGGTTCGCGTGCACATAGACAGCTGTGATTTTAGTACATGTATGTATGAGGCTGTATCAGATGAAATGGATACAGAGTTTGAAACCTTTTCTTTTGCACGCACGGAAAAGTATATCCTTCCATTCTTAGAGGATATCAAAAAATATTCAGGGAAACAGGTTTGTCTGATGCTGTCTCCGTGGTCGCCTCCGGCTTTTATGAAGACAAATGGAAGCAGAATCAGAGGTGGAGAATTAAAACCGGAGTTTCGCAAACTTTGGGCAGAGTATATCTGCAGATATATCAAAGAGTTTCAGGACAGGGGTTTTATCGTCAACCGTATCTCGATTCAAAATGAGCCCCATGCAGCACAGCCTTGGGATTCCTGCCTTTATACAGCAGAACAGGAAAAAGAGTTTTTAAGAGATTTTCTCTATCCGGCATTTCAGACACATGGTTTTTCCAAGGTGGAGATTTTTATATGGGATCACAATAAAGAGAGGCTTTTTGAGCGGATGTGTGCAGTAATCGATGAGGAAACGGAAAGAATGGTTTCCGGGGCGGCGTTTCACTGGTATAGTGGAGATCATTTCGAGGCACTTTCTCTGGCGAGACAGAGATTTCCGGATAAAAAGCTGATCATTTCAGAAAGCTGTATAGAAAATAGTAAATTCGGTGGGAAGGATCAGATCATGAATGCACAGCGGCTATCCCATGAAATCATAGGAGATATGAATCACGGGATGACAGCCTTTTATGATTGGAATCTTCTTTTGGATGAAAAGGGCGGGCCAAATCATGTGGGAAACTTTTGTCAGGCACCTTTTTTATTCGACACGCAGGAAAATATATTGGTGCCACAGCTGATTTCACAGTATTTCGAACATTTTTCGAGGGAAATCATAAAAGGCTCTGTCCGGATTGGCTTTAGCAGATACACAGATGAAATCGATGTTACCGCATTCGAGCGTCCGGATGGAAAACGTATCGTCATCACACTGAACCGTTCGGAGAAGATGCTGCCGGTGAATTTGCGTATGGAAGGCTTATGTGCTGCTTTTGTTTTACCTCCGAAATCCATTGCAACCGGAATTATTTCGGAATAACGTGAGGGAGGATTATGAGGCTTTTAGTAGTAGAGGATGAGAAAATTATACTAAATGGAATTGTCAAACATATTCCCTGGGAAGCATTAGGAATCGATGAACTTCGCTCTGCGAGAAATGCGGAGGAAGCATTGGCTGTGTTTGAGGAATTTTCACCGGATATCGTTTTGACAGATATCAACATGCCGGGAAAGGATGGCATTGCTATGTGCCATGATATGAAGGAAAAAAATGAGGATGTTCAGATCATTCTGATTACCGGATACTCTCAGATGGATTATCTGAAAAGAGCGAT
>JAFVAA010000025.1 GCA_017476305.1 Lachnospiraceae bacterium | reverse complement strand
TCTTTTACAAAAGGTATTGTATTCCCTAATGCATCCGTCCATATACCTTCAGCTAAGAGATCATCATATCTAAATTTATAAAAACCATCCACCTTAGGCATAAATTTATATTGCAAAACAATCTCTCCGGCAGACCCATTCAATTCCTGATCATACCCGGTGCTGCAGGATAGTACAACTATATTCAGACTATATAATGGATGATCAAAATTTTTACCCATTCCCGCCTGGGTTATCGCATCAATGCTGTATCCTCCCACATTGGTTTCTGAAGGTTTTGCATTCATAATCTCTACAATAGTATCCTCGTCCACTTCACCTTGAAATTCTGCTGCTTCTACTTTACCTAAATCTCCAAATGATATAGGAAAAACAAATACTAAAAACAATATGTACAGCATAATAAAATTTGATATTCTGCTTTTTTTCATTGTTCGGCTCCTTTCCTTATTCATGCATATAATATCTTTTATTATACAGCTTTTTACTGATTGTGTAAAGGATTCCGCCTAATTCAAGATTGCTTGCACTTGTCTTTTCCTTTTCAGCCAATGCCTCACCTCATTTCCTCAGCTAAAGATATTTCACATCGACTATTGTCTTCATGTTTTCGATTCACTTCATACTCATTAATAAACTTCTGAATTTTAGATGCGTTCAGCATTTTTATAATTTCATCCTGTGTCTTATTACTGCCAATAGCCGCAAATCCTGCATCATCTTTTCGTCTTTGGATAGTCCGGCATGCTCCAGATCACACTCATAATCCAGCAATGCATGAATTCCCATAGCAAATGAAACAGCTGCGGAATCAGTAGTTATTCTCCTGTAGTTCTCTACCGCTCCGGATAAGATATCTCGAAATGTACTGCCATTAGAAAGCTCATCATAGTCCACTTCTCCTATTCAGGCTCTCTGCTTTGATGCCTCTCTCAAGAAATCATACATTGCCTCCACAATCTGGTCTCTTGAGGAATAATGATTGTCTTCTGCAATTGAAAATACTTTTCCGGTTTTCTCTTTCATTCCCTTGCTCTAAAATGTTCTTTAACAGTAGTGAAATCTTCTACCAGCTCAGCTGCACCAAGATATTTCCCATTTTCATCCCGCACTGCTGCATAGATCACACGCACAGGATGATCTTCATTAGGTGTCCAGACCTCCATATAGTTTCGGGCTCCCGACTTGAAATCATCCAAAAGCTTTTTAACCATCGGCTTTACCCTTTCAGGATGGCATTCATATGTGGAGCGGTCAAGAGCGGACAGTGGGCGTGAAAACACCTTACCTTCGTTAGTAAAGAACCGGTTAATATCCTCCTCATCGATGAATGTAATGTCTATCGGGAGTACCTTAAAGAGTCCGTTTAACTGCTGCATAGTCAATTTCCCACCCGGAAAATATAAAATCCCGCCTTCCACGGCATCAGGCACAGTACTCTTCCGTTTCGCAAGAGCGTCCTCGCCATGTTTCCACTTCGGAGCATCATTTATGAATACAAAACCCATCTCAGGAAGATCCCTGTAGGCATCCAGCCATTCCTCCTCCGTCAGATGCTCAAAGCATAACGGAAAGAAAATGTTCTCCTCTTTGTAAATCATCTCCTTCATCCGGTTCAGGACAGTCCTTGCAGACTTTTTTTCATCCGGGAAACTCTCGGTTGTCAATTTCTGCGCCAGACGGGCAACCTCCGCTTTGATCTCATCGTCAACACCCCACATCACATCACTCGGTCCTGTGATCCCATGATGCAGCAGCATCGGCATCAGGATACTCTCTTTCTTACTGTATAGTACCCCTATTTTACGCAGTGTTTTCAGGTCATTCAAAAGAACTGCTGCTTCTTCTGCATCCAGTGCAAATAGCGCATGATCAAGGATTTTTTCAAGAGCAATGTTTTCGCGATGTAGTACATCGACAGGATGTCCTTCCGGAACATTTCCATCTTCGCTTTTCGCAGCTTGTTCTTCTTCCTCCCAGATTTCCGCTTCCGTCTTACCGTGAAACAATGCTGAATGCAGGTCACACAGTTTCTGTACTTCCTGCATTGGGATTCCGTCATCAATCAATCCCTGCTCAGCCTTCACGATATCATGGACAGAAATGCTATCATATTCCCTGACAAAATCCGCACGGACTGTTTCAAGGGCTTCACCCTGATTAAGTCTCATGATCATCTTTTTCAGTTTTGTATTGCTGTCTTCTGCGGTCTCCCGTAATACCGTTTCCTTATCCAATATGGGAATACCGGTTACAGAAAAGTCGTTATCTTCAAATGCGGAAATGATCTTGTCCATCGGTATCCCCTTGATCGCAGCACCTTTCGGGATTGTCATTACCTTTCCCATAAATTTTAAAGCTGCCTGGCTGGTGATATCCTTAAATCCAAGACCAGCCATGATATCAGAAACCTCAGGATATTCCTTAACCAATTCTGCAACAGTCTTGTTCATATCTATTACTTTCATGATGACGCCTCCCTTTCTTTCAAGCTTCAAGCATATTATATACTTGATTTTTTTCGTTTTCTGTATCTGTGGATACAGTTTTGGATTTTTTGTGATATAATATACTTAACTATGAAAGGAGCAATACCACATGGATTATTCAGTTCTTAAAAAGAGCGTATTATTTAAGGGAATACCGGTAAATGAATTGAAAGATATGCTTGAAACAGTACCACATCATATCCAATGCTACGCTAAAGGAGAAGTGATACTTCGTCTTATGGATGAAGCTTCACGGGTCGGAATCATCCTTGAAGGACGTGCAGAAGCACAAAGGCCTTTTCCCAATGGAAGCCAGGTCAATGTTTCCATACGAACGCCCGGTGAAATGATCGGTCCTGCTGCAGTATTCTCTGCCAGTCACAAATATCCCTGTGATGTGGTAGCCATTGAACCTGTCACTCTTATGATGTTCAGGAAAGAAGATCTGATGCAGCTTATGCAGAAAGATGTACGCATTCTTGAAAACTTCACTACAGAAATAGCGTCAGCCACATATATGCTCCAGCAGCGCCTTGAACTACTCTCTTATAGCGGGATCGCTCAGAAAGCAGCTTATTATCTTCTCATGCAAAGGAGAACTACCGGGCACGACAGAATACCGATTCCGGATTCAATGACAAAATGGGCATTGCTTATGAATGTTTCAAGACCATCACTTCACAGAGAACTGAAGTGGCTGGAATCTCAAAACACGATCCGTTTAGGATCACACCATATAGAAATCGTTAATCCGGGAGCCTTACAGGATGTCCTTACAAAATAAAAAATCCCTGAAGGAATCTCTTCATCAGAGAAACCCTCAGAGCAATATATATTATTAAAGGCATGACCAGCTTTTACTACCATGATCGTATAAACTCTGACCGCACAGAGTAGTTTCTGTTAACACCGAGCTATTTCGAGCAGTAATAACAGAAGTTTTTGCAAATAAATTCAACTATTTATTATCTTGATTCTCTCTTTTTATCAATTATATAAACACATCCTTTCAATTTTTGGTATCACGCTTAACCTGTTCCCTGTAACCGATGCATCACCGACTGTATGCATCACACCTCACACTGCTGTCACCCTCTCTTTTTATCTGTACGGTTTTTGCCAGATACGTAAAACGCCATGCGTTTTACACTGGTTAGGGGACACCCCTAAAACCCCGTACAGATAAGAAACCAAAAAGAACAGGCATATTATTTCAGCCTGTTCCTTTTTGGTTTCAGATATTCTATTTTGGTATCAGTATTCACCCATTCTGATACCAACATTCTCCTCTGATCGTAATTGTAACCAGTTCATTGAAAAAATGATACCATTTCGGTATTTGCGATTGCATTCTTCAAAATAAATGGTATCACCCGCAAAAATCAAAATCCAAAAGCTCATTTTCTTCTTCCTGAATAACCTCAGATAACACATCTCCTGCATGCCCCTGCTGCCCTGTTCCTGTATTACCGTCTGCTCCTGCACACGACGGACTGCTTCCTCCAAACGGATCTTTCTGCGTCTCCTTGATTCCTGCAATCTGCTGCATAAATGCCATACCCACCATTGCAGGCAGTGTCTCAAACACCTTCTGTTCTACGGCATTTACAATCCTGTCAACAAACAGATCCTCTTTCTCCCTTGTTTCAAGATACGGATCGTTTGCTTCCTGGACTCTTTTATCATAATATGCATTCAGAGCTTCTACCACCAGCCTGCTTTGCGACTTGCAGCCCAGAATGTCTGTCTTATGCAGAATATCCCATGCTCTCATATCCTCCGGGTTCTTTTCATAGAAACGGATATTGGTATTCTTCATGCCTGACCACCACCTTTCTGCCATACCTCGTTCCATTTATCTCCCGTTTCTGCCCTGCTTCAATTTATTCCGGAGTGCCATATAGCAGTAATACTCATAGCCCTTTGCCGTTGCACATATATCATGGATAAAATGTGTACGTTCAGGATCATATGTGCCAGCCTTCTCAACAATCTTTGCCCCTCCGCCCATAAAATGAAGCTGCATCAGCCTGTCATTGTATTCATAATCTTTCAGCTTGTTAAAAATCTCACGGACATATTCTTTTGCAGTTCTTTCCATAATGGATGCATACGGTTCTCCTGCATCTGTGATTCCTGTCCGCAGATAATCTTCCACCACATCATCCGGCATCTCTGTTCCCGTTTCATCACGGACAGCATTTTTAATACGGATTGCACACTGATTTACACCCATTTTCTCTGTCCATGATTTATTTTCCGCTGCCCTGCCATTATTGAGATACATAAGGTTCATTGTTCCATTTCCTATATCCGCCAGCAGATTGATTCCCTTGAAATCCTTCAGGTTTTCTGCAACCGCCGCATAGCATTGAGGCATCACGGTACAGTCTGCTATCTCCACACAAAACCTTTCATCCCTGTATCTGAAATCAACATACCGGTTACGAAGCATATACTGTCTGAACGATTCCCTCTGTGCCTTGACCCATTTCAAGGGAAGCCCCACAGACAGATGAATCCTTGCCTCATTCCGCCCCCGCAGTTTAAGCTCCTTGGCAATGGATGCCAGTGTCAGTATGTAGGTATCATCATCCAATACCTTGTCTGCCACGAAGCTCTTATGCCCTTCTGACAGGATATAATATCTGCCCTCGTACTCAAGATAATCTTTGCTGAACGTCGGTGCACTTCCGCCTGCCTCCACAGAAGTCCGCATCACCGTATGTGCTGATTTTGTGTTGCCGTATCCGTTATCCACACCTATGATCAAAGTCCCATTTATATTGTATTCCTTCATTGGTTCTCCCTCCTGTCCTTTCTGTCCTTTACCGATTTGTTTCTCTGCCATTGCCACATAAGAATTTTCATGCTCATTTTGTCTGTTATTCTCCATACTCATAACCTCCTGTCTAATCATCACAATACACAATATCGTGAAGCACCACTTCCTCTGCCTGCATTTTTGCCTGTTCCCGGATTCTCCACATCTCCATTGTCGCACCCGGATCAGCCGGCTTATGCTTTTCCAGATATTCATTCATGATCCGATTTAACATGGCATGTGCCTCCTCATTTACCGAAGCCGCACGTTCCAATAATTTACCTGTCCGCATATAATGACGATAGAGCGATGGCTTATTGTCCCTCAGATAGTCCAGCCATATCAGACCGTACTTACCTGCATCCACTACAGACCGCACATTATCCTCTCCATCAGAATCCATTATGATATTTGGATAAAGCATTCCATTTTCCTCACGATAGGTTCCTCCCATCTGTTCAAATAAAGATAATTCGTTGCTCATTGTTCTATACCTCTCTT
>JAFVAA010000273.1 GCA_017476305.1 Lachnospiraceae bacterium | reverse complement strand
CATCCAAAAACCTCCTTTCGTGCTTTCTACCTATATGTGGGACATACTGAAAGCAAATCCGAAACAATCCTTATAAAAATCTGTACGCTCCCGTACTACGCACCCGTATAATCTCCCTGCTTTAAAACGGCATAAAATACGCACTCGTAACAGGCTCAAAGCCGCACAAATACTGGGTTGTACGCATCCGTACAGTCTTAAAAAACAGGCCTTATAAAATTGTAAAAATGAATTTTGGGAAATTACGGTGCCGTACCACCTTGAAGCCCTGAAAAATAGGGCATGTACGACCCCGGACAGAAATAATGAAAAACAAGAAAAAAAGAATAACAGGATACGCCTAAAGTTACAACCACTTTACGCAAAAATCTCCATGCTCCTATGTCGCCCGCTTTAGGGTATCCTTCCCTAAAATCATCTTAGTCCACTTTTGGTCCACTGGACCAAAAGTTAAACCCCCATCCAATCTTTACTCATAAGTTGACTGCATGGACCCACGGCTGTGCAAAAAGGCATAAAGAAAGGCTCCCATACCCGAGTAATCAAAACCCGAATAGAGAGCCTTTTCGTGAGAGACAGCTTAGCACAGCCGTCACCTACAGTAAACCTATGTAATTTATCGCACCAATATCTCATACAAGTCATCTGTTAGATGCTTCTTTAATATGCCTTCCGCATCTATATCTCCAAAGCCATGATAAAACTCTTCCGCAACACCACCTGCGATTGCTCCAAATGTATCACTGTCACACGGCAAACTGTAGATATTTCTCATGAACGATTCATAATCCGTACTTTCATAAAAGCATCGCATAGCAGCCGGAACGGAACCCTGACAGCTTTCATTCCATTTATAACGTGGTCTGATATCATCCAGACTATTTCCGATGCTGTACTCATAAAGATCTACTGGATATTCCGACAAAACATAATCGTATATCTCCTGCTTAGACTTACCACGCTTTGCCATCCAGATACATGTAGCTGTAACAACAGCACCTTTGATTCCTTACGGATGATTATGAGATACTTCAGCCGTTTTAGCTGCCATCGCCTGCATTTCATCATAATCTTCGTAGAAATCTCCCACAAAAGCAACTCGCATGGCAGAACCATTGCCCCAACTGTTATACGGCTGATGCTTTTTCCCATTGATCCAGCTAAAGAATTTTGCTCCATATCCACAGAACGGATACTGCTGACCAACATCCACCATTGTTTCAACTAAATCATTATCTTCAACCAGAGCTTTCTTTATGGCAAGCATCATAACAGAGTCATCCGTAAACTTAGCTTTATCATCTATGATAAGCGGTATATTTTGCCAGTCCAGATTCTTCGGACGATTAAACTCATACTGTGATCCCAATATATCGCCTAATACGGCACCCTTAATAGCCATTACTTACGTCCCCCTTTCTTAACTCCACGCTTTTGATAATCAGCATTAATCTCTTCATCCCAGCCACTATCAGATAGGCATTCTTCCATTTCTTCGATATTATTTGCAATCATTACAGAACAGACAGCCTTTGATACTCCCGCATATACATTTGCTGTTCCAATATCATCACATACATAATTAACAGCTCTATCTTTTCTAATACCGAAACGCTGAGCTTCCGCATATGCATCGATGTTAGCTCCGATGAAAATAAACTCCCAGCCGTACTTTTTCTGCTGACGCTTTACCATCTTCTGAACCTTATCATAGGAATACTGCCTGCTGGCATTCTCCATCCCGTCCGTAGTGATTACAAAAATGGTCTTTTCCGGACGGTCTTCCGGTCTGGCATACTTATGAATGTTGCCGATGTGATGGATTGCTCCGCCTACCGCATCAAGAAGGGCTGTGCATCCTCGAACGTAATACTCCTTGTCCGTCATCTTCTTAATCTTATCAATCGGCACTCTGTCATGCAGCACCTCGCAGGTATCATCAAACAGCACCGTAGATACATATGCTTTCTCACCGGTCTTTTTCTGCTTCTCCATCATGGAATTGAAACCACCGATAGT
>JAFVAA010000272.1 GCA_017476305.1 Lachnospiraceae bacterium | reverse complement strand
TTTTCTATTATCATGTGCTGTTTCCATGATTGTTCCATTAGTTCTTTCTGTCTTTCAGCAACCTCCTTACTCCGTTCTATACTTTCTTTCATTCGTGCTGCCTTTTTTTCCCTCTCTTCTTTGTGAATCCGCTCAACTTCAGCAACCCGCTCCGGTGTATCCCCACCACCGCAAATATGTGTAACCGTACCATCTTCATGTACTACGCAGCCACATGATTCAAATGTCAATCCCATTGCTGCTGCTTCCATTTTATACTTTGGAATGTTATTAAAAAAATAATCTATCTTTCCCTCAATTTCTTCTGCTTTTTTGGGATTTTCTGCCATCTGTTCAAACATATTCGGGGCAATAATCACCTCGCCACCACCCATTGTTGCCCCTGCCCGGTCAAGACTGCGCTGATCCTTTCCGATGCTCTCTATTCTGACAACACCATATTTTCCTTTTAAATGTTTCATATATGCTTCTGTCGAATCTGCACCATCTGTTTCTCCTGACTGCACGATATCAGAAATCTCATGAACATTTTTGCTGATTATTTCTAAAAAGTCCCCTCCGCTGATAGTACCAGTTTTTGTACTTAAAGTTGCCAAGTCCAATGGTTGCATCGCTGTAATTCCATACTGATACGCCATATATGCGGCACCATTTATATTCATCAAATCCATAACTTTTCCTCCTATTTATCCTATTTTATCTTAGATTAAAAATGCTTGTTGAAATAAACCCTGATTCATATGCTGTCATCATTTTTTCCGGCATATCAGCAAATGCAAATCTTCCTGAATGAAGCATCTGACTATATAGAAAAGTTTCCATATTCATCTTTTGATAACTTTCTTCCTCTATACGCCTGCGTTCTTCATAAACTTTTCTGCCATATTCCAAATTTTCTTTTCTTTGCTTTGCTTTTTTCTCCTGCTTTGCCTTTTGTTCTTCTTCAAATTTCGCTTTCTTTTCAGGAGATTCCTCACCGCTCAGATAATATGTTGCCGTCCCATCCTCATGGATTACAACTCCACAAGCAGTAATCCTGTGACCAATAGCTGACATAAAAGCCATTGTAGCTGGCAAAGAATCAAAATGCTCTTGTATCTTTTTTTCATAATATTTTGCCTTTTCCGGATCGTTTGCCATCTGCTCTAAAATATTAGGTGCAATCGCTACATTTGCAGTTCCCATAGTTCCGGCTGCAAAATGATCCATGCTTTTTTGATCTTTTCCCACATTCAAGACCATCACATTTCCATATTTTAATCTTAAATGTTCGGTATATGCCTCGATTTTTTCCTCTCCAGACATCTTGACATCTGCCAAACAGTCTGTAAAACTATCAGAATTTGTTTTCTGAATCATTCCCTCCTTTGTTCTGCCTTTTTCAGCATACATCGCATACTGATATGCACCTATGATACTCCCTGCACTACTAAAATCCATACTTTTGATCTCCTTTCACTTCTTGAGAATTTTTTAACATCACTGTCAGAGTAAATGTCTGACCATCTGCCATCCAATCCACCCCTCCATGATATTTCTCTGCAATTTTTTGCATATTCATGAACCCAAATCCATGTTTTTTCTTATCAGCTTTATTGCTCTCCGGAAAATCCTTTCCATTTTTCTGTATCAATTTCCCGTTATAACTGTTTTCCATTTCTATAAAAAACAGATTCCCTTTCTGACCTTTCCTATAAGAAGCCAGCCATATGAAAGTTTTTCTTTCCGGATTTTCCTCATTCATCCTCATGCAGGCTTCTATCGCATTATCAATAGCATTCCCCATAATAATGCCGAGATCAAAGCTTTGTATCAGCAGATCATTTGGGAACAGCAATCTGTCTGCATTGATATCTAAATTAGAAATTCTTTCCTTCCCCTCGTAATATTTCATATTCAAAAGTGCATCCACAACATGATTTCCGGTCTTAAACCGGTATTCAAGCCGGTCAAAGGTACGGTTTAATTCTAACAAATACTTTCTTAGCTCTGCATCATCCTCCCCCGCCCCTGCCAAAAAATCCTCTGCTTCCGAAAGTCCTTCTTTTAATGGTTTTTCCCTTTTTCCTGCAAGCCTCAAGATAACAAAAATCGTATTTTTCATATCATGTTTCATGCCATTTAATCCTGCATAAACCCTTTCCATTTCTTTCATGTATTCCTGCAGACCATGTATCTGTTTTTCTAAAACGACACGACTGCTTTTTTCCCTTTCCAATACAATCAGATTTTGAAAAAGTCGTACTCCATATAAAATGGAAAAAGCAGATATAAGCAGAATGACAGGAACGAGGATGGTCAAAACAGGATACCTGTCATATAAAAGCTTCGGAACACCATTTTCTACAGTGATCATAATCATTCGCAAAAGCATACTGATAAACAGTCCCATCATTCCCGGTGCCAAAAGAAACACAAACTCTGTTTTCTCTATATCTAATTCTCTTTCCACGAATTCTCCTGCTATTTTTTTCAGCAGAAAGCGCAACAGAAAAAGGAATGTAATATAAAAAATTCCCTGCAGACTCCATGCTATTATTTGTGTCAATTTTTCCAACAATATGATATCCATCATTTGTTTCTCTACAAGCCATATCCATAACTCATACACATAATTTCCGATTTGAATAATCATATACGAAAGAAAAAAACTAATCTCGCAAACCGCCAAAAATGTTACAGCTAAAAAAAAGGAAATTCGCCTCCTGCCTTTATAAAAAATGATGGAAAGCAAAAGTATATAAAATAAACAAATCAACGGCTTAACAATTGTTTTCGTACTATCGGATATATCCTCCATAAAATAACCGGTTATAAAGCGCAGTATTCCATAGAGAAAAGTTATCAGTAGCCCCAAAAATCGAATATCCGATTTTCTTTTTTTCAAAAATTCACCGAAAAAATATTGCAGACAATATCCCTGACCAAAATCCACCGCTATTTCCATGCATTTATTTACAAAATCATACACCTGATGCACCTCCGCTTTTCAGATACCTCATATATTCCCTGATAAATTCCCCATATCTTTCTTTTGCCAAATATACACTTTCCCCATTTCGTAACATAATGCTTGTATGATCATATTCTGAAATATAATCCATATTTACCAGATAGCCTCTGTGACATCTGTAAAAACCTTTTCCAAGCTGCTGTTCCAATTCATTCATAACGGCATATACCTCGATTACTTTTTCTCCGGTATGAATCTTAACTTTCCTCCCCTGATTTTCCAGATAAAGAATACTCTTATGCTCAATAGTAAAATGATTCGTTCTGGTTTTTATATGAAGCGTTCTTTTGTCATTAGCTTCCATATTTTTCTTTGCTTCCTCTACTGCCCGCCCAAAGACTTCCACAAATTTTTCCTTATCAACAGGCTTTAACAGATAATGGAACGCCCTCACATCAAATGCATCAAAAACATATTCTTTTATTCCTGTAATAAATATTAAAACAGTCGATTCCTTTATTTCCCTAATAATTCTGGCAGTTTCAATTCCATTTGTCCCTGTCATCTGTATATCGAGAAAGATCAGATCAAACCTTTCATCAGATGATAGCAAGGCATCTCCTGATTCAAATAGTTCTACGGAAAAGTCCTTTCTTCCATACATAAATAATAAATCTCGTATTTCTTCACATATTTCCCTCTCGTCATCACAAATTGCTATTTTCATAACAAGTACCTTCTTTTCTCTTACAAAAAACATTTCATTGTACTCACTTAATTTATCGGCAAATAAATTTAAGATTTCTGCAAAATGTCACGAAACCCTATTTGAAATGTCATGAAATATTTTTCACAAAAGCAGGAATTCTGCAACTATAGAAAATTTTTAGATTTATTTTTATCAATATTTCGGCACTCCATATCCGTAAATCCGGTTATCTCCTATCGGGTAGCTGTGCCTTTTCACCCGGTCACCAGAGTTCCCCTCTACCGTATTCACCGTTCCTTTCGTCACGCTCTCCACGATGCCTACATGGTCTATCGTCCCGTTCTCTCCCCAATCGAAAAAGATGATGTCACCCGCTGCCGGAACATAGCTCCCGTCTTTGAACTGCTTTCGCTTCTGGAACTGTTTCACACCGTCCGAACAAAGGGAAAACTTCGGTATCACTCCGCTTTCGATATATCCACATTGGTCGGCACACCATGATGTAAAGCAGGCACACCACGATACCCTTTTCTGAAACCCGTACCAACTCCAATAGGTCGTGCCTCCGTTCCCCTCCTGTGTGAGTGCCACCTGCACGATAGCCCCGTTCCCGATCCCTGACGGTATCCTCCCGAAAGAATAATATCTTAGCACATGAGGAACATACTGCCTGTCCCCATAGCTTTTTAATTTTTTCTCCTTTGCCATCTT
>JAFVAA010000271.1 GCA_017476305.1 Lachnospiraceae bacterium | reverse complement strand
TGGTCATTTTATTTTTGGGCTCGAATTTCCTTCTCCATTTCTCAGAGAAAAATAGCACAGGACGACCTTACCGCATAGAAGCAGAGCGTATAGCAAAAATCATAGAAAAAAAGGGCGTGTCTGCCGTCGATTTAAAAAACTACAGCTACATCCTGCATCTGGAAGAATACACAGAAAAAAATAAATCTACCTTTTTTCATTCGGACTACGACTATCTGATTTTGCCTGTTCGTTCCGGGCTTTACCGGTTCGACTATTCCTGCACAGAAGAAAGCCACTCCCGAAATGCTGTGTTTTATGCTGTTTTTTTTATTTTCTTTTCCTTCGTTTTTTCTCTCCTCCTTTTTCTGCGCAACCACCTCATTAAGCCATTTGAAGAAATATCCGAAATTCCATATGCACTCGCCAGGGGAAATCTGACCATTCCTCTAAAGTAAAATAAAAATAATTTTTTTGGCAAATTCCTGTGGGGACTCGATCTGCTGCGTGAACATTTAGAAGAACGAAAAAGAAAGGAACTGGAGCTCCAAAAGGAAAAGAAAACACTTTTACTCTCTCTTTCGCATGATTTAAAAACACCTCTTTCTGTCATTGAGCTTTCTGCAAAGGCTTTGGAAAAAGGTCTGTATCAGGAAGAAAAAAAGAGGCAGGAGGTGGCAAAAAATATCTATGAAAAATGTACGGAAATCAATGAATATATCGAAAAAATCATTCAGACAGCTCATGAAAATCTGCTGAATTTCGAAGTCAAAAATGACGAATTCTATTTATCGGATTTTATCAAAGAAATCGAAAAATTTTATACGGAAAAGCTTGACCTGTTAAAAATCAATTTTTCCATTGCTCCCTTCCAGAATCAGCTTTTAAAGGGAGATTTTGAACGTGCCGTAGAGGTACTGCAGAATCTGATAGAAAATGCGCTCAAATATGGGGATGGAAAGGAAATCTCCCTTCATTTCGAAAGAGAGGAGGACTGCCTTCTTCTTTCGGTAAAAAACAGCGGCAGCACCATCTCAGATTCAGAACTGCCACATATCTTTGAGAGCTTTTGGCGTGGCTCAAACGCAGGCACCAGCTCCGGCAGCGGCTTAGGACTCTATATCTGCCGGGAGCTGATGCGAAAAATGAATGGAGAAATTTTTGCGGAAACGGAAAACGAAACGATGTCTGTCACCGCAGTATTTCCGCTTGTTTAAGGAACCTGCCACGAACCCCGGACCTTCCTTCGACCGCTTCGGATTTTCCATCCATTATTTTCCCGCCCTCCTTAGCGTAACCTCTCCAAACCATTTCTTTCCTAAAAAGACTCCTCTCGCACGCAAAACCAGGGTGTCCTTTATCTCTGCTTTCGCAAGTCCGATGGTATCCCTGTAGACACTGTTCTTTTCGCCCCACTTCCCTTTCAGAAGCTCTCCGCCTTCTCCACCGGAGTACACACCATCATCCTTTAGCGGATTTCCATCTTCATCAAAGCAGAAAAACATCACATCTCCATCCACGCATTCCCACCATTCCTCCTCGGACATGGTATCGCCTGTATAGCGATACTTCACTCTGGCTGCTATGGACAGATCACTCTCCTCTAATTCTACGTCCTCCACGATCAGATGCGTTCCTTCGACCAGCTGATCCTTCTTTACAGGCACATAATGCACCACATTCTGTTCGGACGGATCCCCTATTTCAAAATCAAAATAATCACGAAGCTGACTCTTTTTATCATCCGGTCTCGTTACACAAATGCTATACTGGTACTTTAAAGTCTCTGTTTTATCATCGTTATCAAACTGCAGCTTAAAAAGTACCGTACCGTCAGGCTGCATCTGATAGTCAAGCGACAGATTATCTATCATCCTTTTCTCCTCAGACAGACCATCCTTTGCCCTGTCCATCCCCACACTGACATGGAGTGCTGTTTTCCCCAGAGATTTTGCATAGTCGTCCACGGAAAGCTCCGTATCAAACTGCTCCGGCAGCCTGAGATCATTCGCAAGATCCGCATCAAGCGGTTTTAAAAGATAGTGCTCCCCATCCTTCGGCTTTACCTCCAGCTCTACCAGAACCGTATTTTTATCGCAGACTGCTTCCTTTACCTTTGATGTCACCCAGAAGGAAACCTGCGAAGCATCACCCCTTTCCTCACCGGTATTTGTTTTCGTCTGCTTCACCTCCGTTTCCATCAGCTTCTGTGCCCGTTCCTTTACTTCCCTGCTGTCATTTTTAAAATTTGTCAGCAGAGAAAAATCCATTCTGGATGCATATGCCGTAGAGCCTGCCAAAAGTACGACTGCACACGCTGCCGCAATCACCCGGTATCTTCTTCTCCGCATATTCATCCGGTAAATATTTTCGCCGGAATCTGCTGCTGCCTTCCGTGGCAGTGCTTTTAATGTATCTTCTATTGCTTTTTCTGTCTCAAAGGGAATCTTTGCATCCTTCTTCATTTCCCGAATCCAAAACCTGAACTGATTCATCCTAATCGCTCCTTTCTAACCACGCTTTTTAATTCCATTTCTTTCTCCATCTGCTTTCTGCCTTCCGAGAGCCGCTTTTT
>JAFVAA010000270.1 GCA_017476305.1 Lachnospiraceae bacterium | reverse complement strand
GCCCGCCCTGGCCGCTTCTATGGATGCATTTAAAGACAAAAGATTCGTCTGCGCTGCAATCTCTAAGATTTCTTCTGTCAGTCCGCCAATCTGGCTGACCTGCTCGCTCTCCCTGAGTGATTCCGTCAAAATCTGCTCCAACTCTCTCATCCGGTTTCCTGCTTCGCTCTTCTTTCCGGCTGCGCTTTTCTTTATCTGCTCTGCCTCACTCCGGATAGAAACTGCCCTGTCCATGCCCTTTTTCGTCTCTTCGTGAATCAGGTCTGCAGATTTTCTGACATCCTCTGCTTTTTCATTGATCCTTACGGCACTCTCCTCTACATTCATAATCAGGGCAGATAACTGTTGTAAAGCCTCCGAAGTGTAGGTAACATTTTCATTTGTCATATGCACCCGCTCTGCTACCTGCTCCGTAGAAGTTCCTAAGATAAGCATGCTGCTTTTGACCGACTGCATGACTTTCTGGAGCGCTTCTATGAAATTATTGATTCCATTCTTCAAAAATTTCAGTTCGGACTCTGTGCGCGTGCCAATCCGGAGGGTCAGGTCGCCCTCCCCGTTCTCAATCCCCCGGATCATCACATCCAACTCTCCTGCCATCTTCTGTACCGGCCTGACCATCTGCAGATAGATCAAAGCCATGCCTAAGAGGATAAAGACCACGGAACACAGGACTCCCAACAGATTCCAAAACATGGCATGTTTCTTTACTTCCACGATTTCCTCTTTGCTTTCCTGTGTAATCTGCTCCATATCATCCATAAATACCTGTGCAGCCGCACTGTACTTCGTATGACTGTTCAGCACATTTCCACCGATCAGGGCTCCGGCATTCTTTTGATCCACACTTGCATCTATTTTATCCATCACGGTCAGCAGGGTTTCTAAAAATTCACCGGCACTGCTTTCCATGATACTGATCTGCTCCATGGCTTTTGACTTTGGCATTTTCTGAAACACGGCATCAATATCAGCAAATGCCGTATTCACTTCTTCCTGGATACGCTCCACACCGCTGCGCAGTTTCTTTTTGGTTTCCACCTTTCCTCCTGCGTTCTGCACGTAGGAGTGGATATCTGCATAAGCTGTTTCAATCCCTACAGAAACCTGCCGTTCATCTGCCTGTAAGCGCACCACATAATCCATGACCATAGATGCATCCTCTGTGATCGCATTCATATTTCGTACCATAATGAAAATATCTGCCAAAAACACCAGAAACATCAGCAAAAACACGATCAGCACCACTGAAAAGAGACTTTTTGACAAACGTACCTTTGTTTTTTTCCCTTCCCCATATTTTCATCCTCCCCTATCGCTTTTTACTCCTTTTGAAACAGGACTTCCTCTCCGCTCTCCGTTACCAGATACCACTCCCCTTTAAAATAGACGTGAAACTGCAGCTTTTTCCACTGATCCGGCAGGCACGGCTTTGCAGATAATGTGCCGCCACTCTCCCTCAGTCCGCCAAATCCATAGATCGCGGACATATATGCCCCGCCCGCTGCAGCCGGATGGGTTCCTCCTATGTAAACATCTCCGGCCCATTCCTTTCCTCCGCCGATCCGGTCTGCATTGGCAGATTTCAGAAAGAACGGATATGCGAACTCTTTTTTTCCGCACTGGCAAGCTAAAATACTGTACATACATGCGCTCAGGGAAGAACCATGTTCTGTTCTTTCTTCATAATACTCCCAGTTTTTCCACTTGATCCCGGTCTCATAATCCTCCGGAAACATCACAAGCCTCGTAACCACGTCTGCCTGCTTTATGACCTGCGTATCCGAAGCCACTCCATAAGCGCCGCCCCAGTACTCCTTCGGATGCTTTAAGCGGCTGCGTACTTCTTCCACGCTGGCATCCTCCAGGGAAAAATATCCGTCAAACTGCTCAATCCTTCCATCCTCCCCCGGCTCCTTCTGGCATAGATGCACCAGATTATCTTCCAGGCGTTTTTTTAAGCCTTCCTCTTCTGCACTGCCTTCCCCTAAAAGCTT
>JAFVAA010000269.1 GCA_017476305.1 Lachnospiraceae bacterium | reverse complement strand
AGGATTAAGGTTTCTTCGGATTTGATTGGTACCTTAGTTTCTGCGTTGATTGCAAGAAGAATTCTGGAGAGATCGAAATCCTTTTGAAAGACACGCTGCATCCGTTCATTATGATCAAAGTTAATATATGCTGTATATTTAAAAAAAAGCCTTCCAAATTCTTTCATTAGCCATGTTTTTCCTGTTTGCCGGCATCCTTTTAAAATCAGAGGTTTTCTGTTTGGATCATTTTTCCAAAGAATTAGTGATTTTATTTGTTTGCGTTCCATAATTTTTACATCTCTCCTTTCGTTCCCGATATATTTTTTTGTATAGCACTTTTCGGAATGTATGTATCTATAAAAATAACACTTTTCAGAACGAAGTTCTTTATTTTTATAACGCTTTTCAGAACGAAAATTTCCATTATTATAACACTTTCCAGAACGAAACACAATTATTTTTTTCTTTTTCGTAAAAAATTACAGGGTGAAGGTACACGCATGTGTGAACAGGAATAGGGTGGGGGGAGGGGTGATGTTCATAACTGTTTCCTGTGAGGGCAGAAACGGAAAAAATATCGAATGAAGCGGCAGCATCCGGCATAAAATTTAATGAAAATAGTTCCAGAGGCTGTCCTTTATTCGAATAAATTGTCTGACAAGTTATGATGGCGGCTTCTGATATGAGGTTTTTATGGCGATTTATGTAGTACGTGCCGGAGATACATTAGAGGCAATCGCAAGTGAATTTAACAGAGAGGTTTCTGAACTCTCTGAGATTAATCAGATTCCGTATCCCTACCGGATGGCTGTAGGGCAGGCACTTCTCATACCGGAGCGAAATGAGAATGATGTATCCAGGCGAAGTGTGCAGTCGGGAGGGTATGCCTATCCCTTTATCAGCAATTGGGTTTTAGACCAAACGCTTCCATATCTGACGAAGCTCTTTATCTTTTCCTACGGCTTTACGACAGAGGGAGAGCTGATTCCCCCTGCGCGCTCCGAGGATTTCATGCTGGAAAAAGCAGGGCAGACAGGTGTACTTCCGATTCTGGTACTGACACCACTGGGGGCAGACGGGCGTTTTAGTAATATTTTGATTCAAAGAATGGTAAATGATAGTACGGTAAAAGAAAATCTGATCAATCATCTTTTGGAGGTAGTGCAGGAAAAGGGATATGCCGGGGTGGATGTCGATTTTGAGTATATTCTGGCAGAGGACAGGGATTTATTTACCTCCTTTGTGGCAGAACTAAGTGAAGCAATGCGGGAGATTGGAAAGACAGTCAGTGTGGCACTTGCGCCAAAAACCTCTGCGGATCAGCAGGGACTTTTATATCAGGGAAAGGATTATGGGGGGCTTGGTGCTGTGGCAGATGAAGTGCTTTTAATGACCTATGAGTGGGGGTATACCTATGGTCCGGCAATGGCAGTGGCACCATTAAATAAGGTCAGACAGGTGGTCGAGTATGCGCTGACGGAAATTCCGGCAGAAAAAATCAATCTGGGAATCGCAAATTACGGATATGACTGGACACTGCCGTATGTGAAAGGGGAGAGTAAAGCAGTTACGATTGGAAATGTAGAGGCCGTGCAGATAGCGATAGAAAATGGAGTGGAGATCCAGTTTGATAAGGTGGTCCGCTCTCCGTTTTTTCAGTATGAAAAGGAGGGAAGGACGCATGAGGTGTGGTTCGAGGATGTGAGAAGCTTACAGGGAAAGTATGACCTGATAAAGGAGTTCGGGCTTCGCGGCTTTGGGGTATGGCAGATTATGCGGTTTTTCCGGGCAGAGTGGGAGCTGATGTTAGAGAACTTCACAATCTAAGTGACGGTAGAATTTTGGGAGAAACTTCTGTTTCTCCCAAAATTCTTTTTTAGAGAAGGAATAAGAAAGAAATAGACAAAAACACGCGACTATGTTATAGTAAACGCATCGGAATCAATGTGTTTATTTTTTTGTTTTATAGGAAATTTCGTTCTCTATAAAGCAAAAAACGCTCTAATGCACCCGAAGGGTGCTATGGGATGTGCACAGAAAATCAGGAGGAAAAAGTCCTCCGGAATGCTACGGAATAAAGAGAGGGAAAACGATGGTTTCAGACTTGGCTATGGATTTATTGATGGAAATAGGAGTGCTTAGCTTTGTGCTGCCGGTGGGCGTGCTTTTAGCATGGAGAATCCGCACGCATAAAAGCTTTAAGCCTGCCATAGCGGGTGTTCTCACCTTTCTTTTTTTTGGATTTCTTTTCAAAAGGATTCCGGATACGATTTTTCTATCCATGAAAAACCCTGTCTCTACGGTACTAAATGCCAACGGATTTTTAGCCGGTCTCTATCTTGGTCTGGCTGCGGCGCTTTTCGAAGAAACCGGGCGGTATCTGGTTTTTAAATATGTTCTGAATAAAGATACAGAAAGATTTACAGCGATTACCTACGGGATTGGTCATGGTGGCTTAGAGTGGATCATGACATTAGGGATTACGGATCTGTCCTACTTTACATTCGCTACGATTTATAACGATCATGCAGATAAAATTACGGACAAGTCATTTCTGGAGCTGATAAAAACCCTGACTGTAGAAAATCTGATTTTAGACGGGTTCAAACAGATTTTTTTCTTTGGCATCCAGATTTGTCTGTCTGTCATGATTTTAGAAGCGTACAGAAATGAAGCAGAGAGAAAACGCTATTTTTTGATTGCATTGGTCACACACTTTCTGGCATATCTTCCGATTGCTTTATACAGCGGAAATATGATAGGAAACAGGTTAGCTACGGTATTTTTGGCAGCAATTACTGTTTTTTCGGTTCTTTATGCAAAAGAGATCTACCAGGGCATAAAGAAAAACGACGAAAAAACGAATCATAAAGAGAAGAAGAAGGAAGAGGAAGAAAAGAAAAAAGGCTTTGCCTATGCAGCGAAAAAATTAAAGTGAAAGGCTTCCTTAGGAACTGTCATAAATTAAAACTTACCATTTTGCGAGCTGAAATACTTGCACATATGGTGTTTCGGTTCGCAAAATGTGTAAGTTATTTTGTGACAGTTCCTTAGAATAAATAAGAGGGGAAATAAATTATGTTTTATAAATATTTTCGATTTTCGAGAAAGAGGATCATTACTTTTTCCGTCCTTATGGTAATGATTTTTACGATACAGTTTTTTTTGACCGGTTCGCTTTTAGCGAAACAGAAGGTCGTGACAGAGGCGGGAAATGCAGCAAGTGCCGTCATTGGTATCTTAGATAAAACCGAAGTGGTGAGGCAAAAGTTTAAATTCAGGCGGGATGTCGTATTATCCGAATTTTCTCTGAGCTTTGGTTCCTATGAGCGGGAAGATGTAGGAGATACTTTGAACATTCAGGTGACGGACGGAGACAATAATATTTTATATGAATCCTCTGTTTCCGTGGATGACCTTTCTCCGAATGCTTCCTATCGCGTAGAGATGGATCACACCATTACGATTCCGAGGGGGGCAGTCTGCTGTATTAAGCTTAGCTGCAGTTCGAAAACCTCAGATTATGCGACGATTCCTACTCTGAATACCACAAATAAGACAGAACCGAATACATATATGTCTACCTTAAAAATGCAGACGGGAAAAAAATCGCTGAATATCTCCTATACTTATTATTACCGTCAGCTGGCTCCTTTTTTTATCATGCTTTTGGAAATTCTTCTTCTGTTTTTCCTGTGCTTTGAGCGTATCACGGAGTATGGTGTGCTTCTCCGGAAAAAGAAGAAAAAGGAAGAACGAAGAAGGGAACGGGAACAGATTACAAATGTACAGGCGCAGGAAAAGAGAAAGCAGAGTAAAAATAAATCTGCGAAAATAAGATATTCCAAAACCAATAAAGTCAGAAATCAAAAACACGAAAAGCAAAAGAGAAAATATCAGAAGGAACATAATAAAAAACGGCTTGATAAAAAGAAACGTATGGATTCCTTTAAAAATTTCATCAAGTGGTGCCTGGTGGAACCAAAGGTGATAAGAAATATTCGTATTGCGGTATATATTTTAAATCCACTTATTATCATGTTTGCAGTAGAACTGATCAATGATGTGCTTCTTACGAAATCGGGGTGGGTGTGGCTCTTTACATGGCTTTTGCTCCTCTCGGTGGAATTTTTCTTCTATGCCCTGATTGGAGATATGAGTATCGCCATGCTT
>JAFVAA010000268.1 GCA_017476305.1 Lachnospiraceae bacterium | reverse complement strand
TCAAAAACGCTCTCCTGTTTTTGTTTCTCATATTCCATAAGAATACTTTTCTTGCTATAATCTTGAACCATCGTCTTATTAGCAACATTACAATCTGCCTTTTGTAATTCTTCCGCTTTGTTTTGTACAGATACCTCTTTATCATTTTCCCTTATCCCGTAAAGAGAAAAATCACTTCTTACTCCTGCTAAATTGTTCGAAATATTCATTTTTTTAAATTCTCCTTTCCTCTCTGTATGCACGATTGAGATTTCCACCTTACTTTCCTCCAAACAGCCATTTCCAAAAATTGAAAACATATCCTGTAGCCAACAATTATATCACCTCCTCCTCTGTGCACGCTTACAATATACTCTTTCAAAAAGTAAAAATCAACGAAAAAAGGACGAACGGTCGTAAATCAGGACGAATGGTCAGCTTTTATCCGGAACATAGATTTCCAAAATAAATTTCTCCCCCTCTGCCATTCTAATACAATCCCCATGGTATTTTTCTACAATCCCATCAATAATCCGTGTTCCAAAGCCATGCTGTTCTTTTTCATCCTTTATGGTTCCCTCTGCCTTTTTTTCCAATTCCTCAGAATCAAACGTGTTTTCTACATATATCGCAATTCCTTTCTCATTCTGACTTAACCGGAGTATAATCTCCTTTTCTTTCCAATTACAGCGTTCTACCGCCTCCACCGCATTTTTCACCAGATTGGAAAACAAAATACATAAATCCCTCTGTGAAATTTGGATATCTTCCTCTATATATCCACTCACCCTTACGATGACCTCTCTCTGTATATCAGTAAAATAATAATTTAAAATCACATTTACAATCGCATTTCCTACGTCATAGACTTTTCCCCTCACCATATGAAAGTCATGAACCACTTCTTCTAAAAAGCTCTGCATTTTCTCATATTCTCCATTCATACAGTAGCTTTGCAGTTGTAGCAGCTGGTTACCGATATCATGACGGAATTTTTTCGTTTCCTGCTCTCTGCTAAGGAGCTTCATAAAATAATCTTTCTGCTGTTCATGATACTTTTCCATAAAATCCATCTCTGTCTGTGCTGTGCGAATCCCATTTAAATACCGTATCATAGCAACTATCAGTATATTTATTGCTATACTGCCACCAATGAACACCAAATCACCAGCTGCTTTTGCACGCGATAAATAAATATGCTCTAACACAAACATAAAATAACTCATCATTAAAGCCATAATCCTCAGAATTGCAATCACAAATTTCCACGCTGGATCAGAAAAGGAAAGAAATCCCTTTTTCCCTTTTCTGAAAAAGAAAATCATCAGAAGCAGAAAAAGAAGACTAATTTCTGCCACTAGATTTTGAAAGGCAGCATCCGTTTTTGGAAATTCTCCTGCAAAATGGTAAAAAGGAGCTTCTGCCATCAAAATACAAGGATATGTCATAAAGAACAGTTTGATAAATGCCCGAAACTGAACTTCAAAGAGCAAACAGCCATTTAACCATGCAATAAAAAAGTATAGCCACTCTACAGAACTATTTTTTCCGTTATCTGCAAACATCTCAAAAAGTCCGCCAGCCCCCAGCAGAAAAGCGATTAAAATTCCCCGGGAAAGCATCCTCTCTTTCCGTAGTTTCACGTCAAGAATGATATAAATAAATGCCACATATTCCAAAGTCGTTAATATACATGTTATCATTTTCATCACCTACCGATAGTTCGTTTCATAGGAAATAAACCGATGCAAAAATTCCTTATACCGCCTCTTAGAGACCGGAATCCGCTCTCCTGTTTTCAATCGTACTTCCTTTTCCTGCACATGCTCTGCATATGCCATATTCACCAGATAGCTTCTGTGGCATGGAAAGAAAATCCGGTCATCCAGCCGCTCCATCCACTCTTTCAAAGGAACCTGACTGCGAAAATCCTTCCCCTTCGTATAGAGCACCGTCACATTCCGGTCTGCCATCAGATAAATGATATCCTTTTCCATGACAGAAAAGCTCTCCCCCTTTTCCTCTATGCCAATCTCCCTTTTCCCCACCAGGCGATTTTTCGCATCCCCCAGTGCCTCCAGCAGTTCTTCCTCTTCCATCGGCTTCGTCACATAGCGCAGGGCTCCAATCTTAAATGCCTCTTTAAATCTGGCTGTATTTCCGGTCAGCATGATAATGATACAGTCATCTCCCTGCTTTTTCAGTCTTCCCGCCGTCTCAATCCCATCCATATCAGGCATCTCGATATCTAAAAAAAGGATATCACAGTCTGCCCCATGTGCTAAAAGCTCCTCCCCGGATGAAAAATATGTCAGTTCATAAGGGATTCCTTTCTCCCCCTGTGCCATCCAATCCCTTTGAAGGATATCCCGCACGGAATCATATACCGCCTCTTCATCATCACATAAAAAAATATTTAGCATGATTTCTCCCCCTGTGCATCCCCTGATTCACCATTTTTCCATTCTCCTCAAAAAGTTATCCACATTGCCACATGCTCATCTTCCGATCCATGTGCAGCATAGGCTGCTATGATACAATATAGGTCTTGCTTTTGCCGTAAAATCAATCAGGCAGGAAAAACATGCCCTTTTCTCCCGCCTATATCAAAACAAATATTACGATTCCCATCTGTCCTATACTATTTTTTCAGTTTGCTCGGTGATTTCCTGTCAATCATGGACAGCATCTTCTCATCCGGTGTAAAGGAAATCTTCTCCATCCCCTTCTCCCCCTGATGCAGTGCGATATAATCCTTTTCCGGCTCAAATCCGGATGCATAGTCCACTAACGGTAACTGTTTATAGGAATCCCACGCATGAGAAGATGCCGGTGCAAAAAACTCCACCTTTTCCATATCGATCCGCTGCAAGGTCTTTCTTTTCTCCCCCTTATAGATGCAGTCAAAGTCGATCTGCCCGTCCACAAAGACATACTCAAATGCAACATCCTTTGCCGGAAGAAGGAACATCCCAATAATCACATCTACCAGTCCCACTACCATAAGAATAAGTATCGTTCCGGCTGTCACTGTAAAAAACAGACCGACCATCACCAGAAACACCATAAGAGCAAGCAGTGCATATCGAATCGTCAGACTCTTCTTCCTGGGCTTCGCCGGTAAATAAGTCTATCAATACAAAGGTTCCATAAATATATCCTCTCTTTCTTTTTTATCAATATTTCTAAGTATAACACATTTTTCCGCAATCTCCTATCCTTTTTCCATATTTTCCGGATATATATTCATTAACGAAATGGCTTGCCGTTTCGTTAGTGAGTATAACAAATCCATATGACACTGCCTCATCATGAACCTAAAAGGGGTATTCCCAAAAGAATACCCCTTTCCATCAAATCCTTTTAAATTTTCTCCCGGCAATCACTCAGCCTACATCATGCCCATTCCGCCAGGACCTCCTGCCGGCATAGCCGGAGCATCCTCCTTGATCGTAGATACCACAGACTCTGTCGTAAGAAGCGTAGATGCCACACTCGTCGCATTCTGTAATGCACTTCTCGTCACCTTGGCAGGATCCACGATACCAGCCTTCACCATGTCCACATACTGCTCGGTAAGGGCATCAAATCCTGTACCAACCTCAGACTCACGTACCTTATTTACGATAACAGAGCCCTCTAATCCTGCATTATATGCAATCGTCGTAAGAGGTGCCTCTAATGCCTTTAAGATGATATTTGCACCGGTCTTTTCATCTCCCGCTAACTCAGCTGCCAGCTTATTAACCTCCTTTGCAGCATGGATATAAGCAGAACCGCCACCTGCGATGATTCCTTCCTCTACCGCTGCTCTCGTCGCTGCCAAAGCATCCTCCATACGAAGCTTTGCTTCCTGCATCTCCGTCTCCGTAGCAGCACCTACACGGATTACGGCAACTCCACCGGCAAGCTTTGCAAGTCTCTCCTGAAGCTTCTCACGGTCAAAATCAGAAGTCGTCTCCTCAATCTGTGCGCGAATCTGGTTTACTCTGCCTTCGATCGCTGACTTTTCTCCCTCACCGTCTACGATTACGGTATTTTCCTTCTGAACCTTTACGGATTTCGCACGTCCGCACTGCTCTAAGGTAGCCTCCTTCAGTTCTAAGCCAACCTCATCCGAAATCACGGTACCACCGGTCAGAATAGCGATATCCTCAAGCATTGCCTTTCTTCTGTCGCCATATCCCGGAGCCTTTACTGCTACGACATTCAGCGTTCCTCTTAAACGGTTCAGTACCAGTGTCGTAAGGGCCTCACCTTCGACATCCTCTGCGATGATAAGCAGC
This sequence comes from Lachnospiraceae bacterium, assembly GCA_017476305.1. Lineage (GTDB taxonomy): Bacteria > Bacillota > Clostridia > Lachnospirales > Lachnospiraceae > Butyribacter. The sequence goes on along the minus strand of JAFVAA010000268.1, from coordinate 3,595 downwards.
TTTGCACCAGCCTGCATCGTCTCCTCTAAAATCGGGATAATCTCCTGAATATTGGAAATCTTCTTATCTGTAATCAGGATATATGGATTATCTAACTCTGCCACCATTTTATCCATATCAGTAGCCATATAAGCAGAAATATATCCACGGTCGAACTGCATACCTTCTACTAAATCAAGCTCTGTCATCATGGTCTTTGACTCTTCAATCGTGATGACACCGTCATTTGACACCTTATCCATCGCATCTGCAACCATCTCGCCGACATTATCATCCCCTGCAGAAATCGCTGCCACTCTGGCAATCTGCTCCTTTCCCGTGACCTTAGAGCTCATAGAAGCAATTGCCTCTACTGCCGTGTCACAAGCCTTCTTCATACCCTTACGAAGAATGATCGGATTCGCACCTGCTGCAAGGTTCTTGATACCCTCATTTACCATAGCCTGTGCTAAAACGGTAGCTGTCGTCGTACCATCCCCGGCCACGTCATTCGTCTTTGTAGCCACTTCTTTTACAAGCTGTGCTCCCATATTCTCAAATCCGTCCTCAAGCTCGATGTCCTTTGCGATCGTCACACCGTCGTTTGTAATGAGCGGTGTACCAAAGGACTTATCTAAAACCACGTTTCTTCCCTTTGGTCCAAGTGTCACCTTTACGGTATCTGCCAACTTATTTACACCAATCTCCAGGGCTTTTCTAGCCTCTGCTCCGAACTTAATATCCTTTGCCATAACTAAATCTCCTCCAATCTGAACTTTAATCCTCTACCTTTGCTACAATATCATTCTGACGAACCACAATGAACTCTTCGCCATCCAATTTGACTTCCGTTCCGGAATATTTTGAATAAATTACTTTATCTCCTACAGAAACCTGCATTTCCACTTCCTTACCATCTACAATTCCACCAGGACCAACTGCGATCACTTCAGCCTGCTGTGGCTTTTCCTGCGCATTTCCGGGTAATACCAGACCTGACTTTGTAGTTTCTTCTGCTTCCATCTGTTTTAATACAACTCTGTCTCCTAAAGGTGATAATTTCATAATAGCTGCCTCCTTCATATTTATTATTAGCACTCATTTCATCCGAGTGCTAACTCCTTATATAATATATTTCATTTACTAATTTTTAGCAATCAAAATAATGTTTAAAAAAACAGCTATTTCTTTCTTAATCTTTTATATACTCTATTTTCCTCATTTTTTCTAACTTTTTCTATTTTCTTTATACATTTTTTTCGAACAAAGTGGTCAAAAAAAGAGGAATGTCTTTTATGAACACTCCTCTAAATGAATCCTTTGATAAAATCTCCTCTTATTTTCCTTCCTTCGCCTTCATGATCATCTCTTTTACATCACGGGCTCTTTCTTTAATACGGTCACTCGCATTACGATTCGTAAGCACCGTAGATACAAAACGGCTTGCCTCATCTAACTTTCCGGCTCTTCTGGCAAGCTCGGCCAAAAGATAGGTAACCGTAAGCTCATCCATTCCACACATCGGGAAATCCTCTGTAGAATAAGCATTTACAAAGCCGGCGTAGGCATTCTCCAAAAACTCTTTTTCCTGTGCCTTCGCTTCCTTTAGCTGCGCCTCATAATTCTCTGCAGTAGGCTCTAAGGTCTCAGCCTTTCCTCTGTATAACCATGCCAGCTTCAAACAGGTATATGCCTTTTCACTGTCCTTGGCACCCTTTACGATCGTGTTTGCCAAAGCCAGCTTATGCTGTGTAATCGCATCATCATATGTATAAAAATCACCTGTTGGCTCCATTCCCTGCCAATTTGCAGAAATATTTTCTTTGATTGCCTTTTCATAACTTGGCATCATAAATTTAAAGAAGCGGCTGAGCGCTGCATAACCACAAGCCGGACACACGACCGCATCATATTTTAAAACATCAAGCGGCTGGTATTTCGGTCTTAAATCAGTATCTGAGCCAACTGCTTTAAATCTTCCACTCCGAACATGCTTTGATTTGAACTTCGCACCACATACCGGACACTCCTCAGATTTATCAAGAAGTACAGAAGACTCATCAAATTTCTTTTCCTCTTTCTTGGCAGTCTGTGTTTCCTGCTCCTGCTCCTTTTTTTCCTCATAAACATCCATCTTTTGCAAATTCCCCAAACCTAAATTTCCTAATCCATCTAATATGCCCATTTTCTTTTTTACCCCCTTATTTTGGTCGATATGAACTTTTCATAGAAACGATTCTATTAAATACAGGATTCTCCTTTGTAGAATCTTTCGTATCTACAACAAAGTATCCATGTCTGACAAATTGAAAACTTTCTCCCGGCTCTGCCTCCGCAAGTGCCGGCTCCACATAACTATTCGTAAGAACCTCCAGGGAATCAGGATTCAAATTCACAGAACCATCTTCATTATACACCCCTTTTTCCTCGTTGACAAGGTTTTCATACAAACGAATTGTAGCTTTTTTCGCAGTTTCGGCACAAACCCAGTGAATCGTTCCCTTTACCTTTCTCGCCTGAAAGCCGGAACCACTCTTCGTTTCCGGATCATACGTACAGTGAACCTCTGTAACTGCACCATTCTCATCCGTTCTATAATCTGTACAGGTCACAAAGTAAGCATTCATCAGCCTGACCTCATTTCCCGGATACAGACGGAAATATTTCTTTGGGGGCTCTGGCATAAAATCCTCCCTGTCAATGTAAAGCACCCGTCCAAACGGAACCTTTCTGGTACCCATTGCTTCATTTTCCTGATTATTCGAAACATCTAAATACTCAATCTCATTTTCCGGATAATTTGTGATCACTAACTTCACCGGATCTAATACCGCCATCATTCTTTTCCTTTTCAGCTTCAGATCCTCCCTGATACAATACTCAAGCATGGCATAATCCGATGAACTGTTCGCCTTCGAAACACCGGAAAGCTCCATAAACATACGGATAGACTCCGGGGTAAAGCCCCGCCTCCTGAGTGCCGCAATGGATACCAGCCTCGGATCATCCCAGCCATCTACCGTGCCATCCTCTACTAACTTCTTTATATAACGCTTTCCTGTGATGACATTCGTGAGATAAAGCTTCGCAAACTCGATCTGCTTCGGTGGATGAGGGAACTCACACTCTCTGACCACCCAGTCATATAAAGGTCTGTGATCCTCAAATTCCAAAGTACAGATAGAGTGTGTCACACCCTCTATCGCATCCTCGATCGGATGTGCAAAGTCATACATCGGATAAATGCACCATTTATCTCCCGTATTATGATGATGCATTCTCGCCACACGGTAAATCACAGGATCCCGCATATTGATATTTGGCGAAGCCATATCAATCTTTGCACGAAGTACATGGGATCCATCCTCAAACTCCCCCTTCTTCATCCGTTCAAATAAATCCAGATTTTCCTCTACAGAACGTTCTCTGTATGGACTGTTCTTCCCAGGTGTCTTCAAGGTTCCGCGATATTCTCTGATTTCCTCTGCAGAAAGATCGCAAACAAAGGCTTTTCCTTTTTTGACCAGCTTCACAGCATATTCATACATCTGCTCAAAATAATCCGATGCATAAAATACCTTTTCCTGATCCAGATCACCACAGATCCATCTCACAT
>JAFVAA010000267.1 GCA_017476305.1 Lachnospiraceae bacterium | reverse complement strand
ATTACCTTCGGGTTCCAGAGTGCCGTAAACATTGCAACGAATGCAATCGACTGCATTCATACGACAGCGGCTTCCCATGGCCGTGTTTTCATCGTTGAGGTGATGGGACACAAGGTGGGCTGGCTGACGCTTCATGCCGGAATTGCCGGAGGTGCGGATATCATTCTTTTACCGGAAATTCCGTATGATATTAATTCGGTAGTAAAGGCGCTGGATAAGAGGACACAGGAAGGGAAAAGCTTTTCTATCCTGGCTGTGGCAGAGGGAGCGATTTCCAAAGAGGATGCAGCACTGACAAAGAAAGAACTCAAGCAGAAAAGAAAGAAAAATCCATATCCATCCATTTCCTATAAACTGGGAGAGGAAATCGAGGAAAGAACCGGCCAGGAGGTTCGGATTACGGTTCCGGGACATATGCAGAGAGGCGGGGAGCCTTGTCCATATGACCGCGTGATTTCCAGCCGTCTGGGTTCAGCGGCAGCAAGGCTGATCATCAAAGAAGAGTATGGATACATGGTAGGTTTCCGAGATGGAGAGATTGTACCTGTGCCTTTGGAGGAAGTGGCAGGAAAGCTAAAGATGGTGGATCCGAAGTCGACCATTATCCGTGAGGCAAAGGGACTTGGAATTTGCTTTGGCGATTAGAGGGAATGCTTACAAAGTGGATCCAGAGGCGACAAATCCCCGTTTCCTTTATGTTGATGCAGGAAAAGAGAGAGTGTTTTTTCCAGGGAGAAAAAAAGGGTGAGCAGGCAGGCTGTGGGAGGAAAATATGGCATATACGGCATTATATAGAAAATTCCGTCCGGGAGAGTTTGACGAGGTGAAGGGGCAGGATCATATTGTTACTACGCTTAGAAATCAGATCAAGGCGGAACGTATCGGTCATGCGTATCTTTTTTGCGGAACGCGGGGAACCGGAAAAACTACGGTAGCCAAGATTTTGGCAAAGGCTGTGAATTGTATGCAGCCGGTGGATGGAAATCCCTGCAATGTGTGCGAAAGCTGTAAAAAAATCAACAGTCAGACTTCACTCAATGTGATTGAGATCGATGCGGCTTCGAATAACGGTGTGGCGAATGTGCGTGATATCATTGATGAGGTGCAGTATTCTCCTGCAGAAGGAAAATACAAGGTGTATATCATTGATGAAGTTCACATGCTGTCTTCGGGCGCGTTCAATGCGCTTTTAAAGACTCTGGAGGAGCCGCCGTCCTATGTGATATTTATTTTAGCAACGACAGATCCGCAGAAGATACCGATTACGATTCATTCCCGCTGTCAGCGGTATGACTTTCGAAGGATTACGATCGATACGATTACCGACAGGCTGAAGGATCTGGTGGACAGGGAGCAGGTTACAGCAGAGGAGAAGGCTCTCCGATATGTTGCGAGGGCAGCAGATGGTTCCATGCGTGATGCACTCAGTCTTTTAGAGAGGTGTATCGCCTTCTATCTGGGGGAAGAAATTACTTACGAGAAAGCCCTGGAGGTTCTGGGGGCAGTTGATACGATTGTTTATAGCAAAATGTTTGGATGTATTTTGAGGGAAGATGTCGTGGGCTGTATGGAGCTCGTGAATGAAATGCTCGTGCAGGGGCGTGAGATGAGCCAGTTCATCAGTGAAATGATTTGGTATTTGCGGGGACTGATGCTGATCAACGCCTCTGCTCAGGGCGGAGAACTTTTGGATGTGTCGGGGGAGCAGCTCCTCCAGATGGCCGAGGAAGGCAGGAGGACTTCTGTAGAAGAGCTGATTTACATGATCCGTGTTCTGTCTGAGCTTTTGAACAAGCTTCGATATTCTTCGGAAAAGCGTGTTTTGGTCGAGGTGACTTTAGTAAAGCTGTGCAGGCCTCAGATGGAGCAGAAGGAGGGAATCGAGGAACTGAGTGCCAGACTTTTGGCTCTGGAACGAAGAATGGAAGAGGGAATTCCTGTTGCAGTGAAAAACAGCGATTCCACGGCTGCAGACTATGAACTGCCGATAGAAAAGCCGAAAGAGACAGAACCGAAAATAGTACCGCAGGCACTACCGGAGGATATCAGGGAGGCAATATCCAGATGGCAGGAGATTGCACATTCCTTTGGGATGCCGGGAGAGATCTATTTAAATTATGCAAAAAAGGTGATTTCTGAGGATGGGATTTTGGTGTTACAGTTTACAAAGGTACACGATGAAGAATTTTTTTTAATGAATGAGGAAGCAGAGCTGAACAATCTTAAACGTGTGATTGAAAATACCATAGGAAAGAAAGTAGAGATTACAACACGTGTAGTGGATGATGTGGCAAATGAGAAATATGAGGATATCACTCAGTTGATCCATTTTGATGGCATAGAGTATCAGGAGTAGTTTTATGCCCGGAAACGAAATAAATTCCCTTTCCGGGCATGAAGGATGAGTATATATCGAAAAAGAAAATGATCTGGAGGAAGGAAATATGGCAAAAAGAGGTGGATT
>JAFVAA010000266.1 GCA_017476305.1 Lachnospiraceae bacterium | reverse complement strand
CGAGTCACGATTCAGGCTTGCCTGAATCGTGACCTATGCGGAAGCATGAAAGCAGAAGGAAAGAGAGGAAAAAACGCATGAAAATGGATAAAAAGAAATGGATCATACTGGGCTGCGGCATCGCCGTCATCTGTGTGATAATCCTAATCTTAGTCTTTACGCGAAAGAAAGAGCAAAAGGAGCTAAGTTCTTTGTTTGCGGATTCGGACTATCCTCTTGAATATTATGAGGAGGATGGAAATCTCATCTTCCTGCTGCATGTCAGACGTTCTGGTGGAAACAGCTCTCAGGGGAACTCTTCTCAGGAAACCTCTTCTAAGGGGATTTCCTGGGAGGCCTCCGTGGCGGATGCGTCTTTTGCAGAGGTTTCTGCAGATGGGGAGGAAGAGGATGGCAGGATGACTTATATCGTCCAGCCGAAAAATGCCGGAAAGACGGAACTTTCTTTTATCCGAAAGACAGAAGTGGCGGGTTTTGTCTATGAGGCAGTCAGACTTGCGGTATCAGTCCATATTGTTGCGAAGGGGGATGGGCTTTCTGCCTCTTGTGGCAATAGCCATACCATAGAAGATGCCGGCGGGGATATCGGCGGGGCTTCCACCGATATGCCATATGTCCTGATGAATGAAAAAGATGGGACAGGGAAGATTTTATTCGTAGGAGGTCTTTCTGACTGGGAGCTTGCCGGGGATACTGACCTGGTAAGCTATGAGGATATGGGCGTGGATGCGGATGGAAATATCTTCTTCCGGGTGAAAGCGGCGAATGCTGTGTCAGAAGAGAATTCGGAAGATTCCGCAGAGGCAGGGACTACTGCAGAGACTACTAAGGAGCCGGAACCGTCTGAAAATGCATCGGAAAAAGGAAAGGAAGAAACGGTGATCCTGACCATGTCCAGTGAGGAAAATCAGATCAAGGAAAAGATAGAAGTTACTGTGGATGCAGGGGGAAAGGTTTCCTTAAAGCTTCTTGGCGGGGAAGAGGGAAAATGATAAAGGAGAAATGTGAGATGGAAAATAACAGGTTAGTGGTAGATGCCGTGGAGGATTCCCTGGATGCGGTACAGGATTTTGTGGAGGAAAAGCTAAGCACATACGGCTGCGGGGAAAAAACGATGTTTCAGCTAAGGCTTGCGGTGGAGGAGATTTTTGTGAACATCATTTCCTATGCCTACCATCCGGAGATTGGAAAGGCAGAAGTGTTCTGTGAGGTGTCGGAGGATCCGCTTTCCGTGACCATCCAGTTCTTGGATTCCGGGAAGCCTTTTGACCCTCTGGCAAGGGATGAGGTGGATCTTTCGGGCACCCTTTTCAGGGAACGGGAGGGAGGCTTTGGGATCCATCTGGTAAAGCAGACGATGGATGATGTGGATTATGAATATAAGGATGGAAAGAACATTCTGACGATAAAAAAGAATTTATAAAACGAGGATGGAAAAAGAGGATGGGTGAACTGTGTTTTGCTCCTGTTGCCATAGGGGATTATGACAGGATTTATGAAAAGACATCGAAGTACGGGGAAGGATCCTGCCAGCACTCACCGGTCAGCATGTATTCGATGCAGGAAAAGTACGGGGAGTGCATCTGCGAGAGGGACGGGTTCCTCTATACGCTCCGGAGCAGGCTTTGTGATGAAGATTACAGGGTGTATCTTGCCCCGCTTGGCGAGGGAAATTTAAAAGAAGCATTTGAAAGGATTTTTGCGGATGCTTCTTTGTATGGAAAGAAGGTAAAGTTTGTCACACTGACGGAAACGTATGCAAAATTTCTGGAGACAGAGTTTCCGGGGAGGTTTGGGATACAGGAAGACAGGGATCTGGCGGAGTACTGTTATCTGTCAGAAAAGATGGCTGCGTTTTCCGGAGGGAAGTTAGTGAGCAGGCGAAAAGAAGTGAAGCGGTTTTATAAGGAATATGGAGAGCGTACCGAAATATCCCTTCTGGAACCATCTGATTTTACAGAGATTCTGGATTTTGAGCGGGAATGGCTGTTTGAAAATGCGGAGACACACGATGAGGAGGCATTAGAAAGAGAGGCACGTTTCATAGAGAGGCATTTAGCTGATTATGACAGGTTAAGGCTTTCCGGCATCGTGCTCCGGATGGACGGCAGGGTAAGGGGGTTCTGTTATGGCACGAAGCTGAGCGGGGACTACTATGACGGGATCATTCAAAAAGCAGACAGAAAGATACCGAACATTTATAAGGTACTGACGATGGAGTTAGTGAAAAGATGTGCCGGGGAGTGCCGGTATTTTAACATAGAGGAGGATTTGGGGGTGCCCGGGCTACGTACCCTGAAATGTGCCTATCATCCGGACCACCTGATCTTAAAATACAGGGTGACAGAGCGGTGAGATATTGTATACTCGTTAACGGCATAGAAGGATGAATATAAAAAAATTGACTATTTAGGAGGATAGAAGAGTGAACAAGCAGAGATTATCAACATTGGGACTTATCTTTATTACGTTTCTTTCAGCCATCCAGTACGTGTTCCTGACACATGTGCCGGATACGATGCCGACCTTTGCATTTATCGGGGTGACGAACCTGATCGGCCTGGTGCTCATGGGGGCAGTGTTCTTTAAGAAACTGGCCACACTGAAAAAGCGGACGCTCTTCAAGGGCATGGTGTTAGCAGCACTTCTTACTGCCATGAACTTTTTTATGGTCTTAGGTTCAAAGAATACGGAAACGGTGATCGTCTCCAGTCTTTTGAGCCTGTATTTTATTTTTGTCACGCCGATTCTTCTGCTCCTAAAAAAGAAGGTGAACTTTTTCTCGGGGATTGCCACGATGGTTGCGATCCTTGCCCTGCTTTTGATGTTCGGGGCAAATACATCGGACCTTTTTTCATCAAAAAATGTCATCTTTCTTATTATCTGTGACATCTTCTTTGCCGGATATGTGGTCAGCATCTCCGTCCTTGGCGAGGAAGAGGATTCGACGCAGCTCACGCTCGCACAGATGCTCTTTGCGTTCCTTTTCTCTACCTCCGGATGGCTCATCGAGTCTTTCGTGCAGCACAGGGAAGTATCCCTTCCGTCCGACCCCGGGTTCTGGGTGGGGGCGGTCTTTATCGGCATCTTTATCCGTGCGGTCTATGGGATGATCCAGATGTACAGCCAGAAACATGTATCGGCACTGACGGCATCGCTCATCTTTTCTTCGGAAATCATCATTACGCTGG
>JAFVAA010000024.1 GCA_017476305.1 Lachnospiraceae bacterium | reverse complement strand
TTCATAAATGTTTTTTCCGTCCATACGCTCCGGTGTGGCAGTTAAGCCTAATAAAAACTGTGGTTTAAAATACTCCACTATCCTTCGATACTGAGCATTTACAGCATGGTGAAATTCATCAATAATCAAGTAATCAAAGTAATCCGGCACAAAATATTTTTCACATAAATATTCCATTCTTCCCAAAGTCGATACGGATGCAAAAATCACAGACCTGTCCGTACATTTTTCATCGCCACGGCAAAATCCATAATCTTCTGAATCCCTGACATTCCGAAAGGAATCCGCTGCCTGATTTAAGATTTCTTCCCTGTGCGCCACAAATAAAACCCGCTTAAAGTCCTTTGAATCAAAGGCAGCCAGATACGTTTTCCCCACTCCGGTCGCAGCCGAAACCACCGCACGGCTCGCACCCTCTGCCCTCGTATCATCCAAAGCACACAGAGCTTCTATCTGCGCACCTCTTGGCTCAAATAAATCCCGTACCTTTGCATCATCCAATCCATCTTCTGCTACATCATACCGCTCTAAATCCTTCGCCACTGCAGGTCTATGCCAGCTTTTGGAATATCTCCTAAGCTCCTCATCATCAATGATGATTGAATGATTTTCAAACAAGTCCACAAAAGTCCGGTAAAATTTCTCGTAATTTTTCCGGTCTGTTTCACTGCTGAACCTATAATTCCATTCGATTCCAGAAGTAAGGGCACTTTTCGATACATTAGACGAACCAATGTACAGATCACTACGGTCTGCATAATGAAAGATATAGGATTTTGGATGAAAGGAACGATTCTTTTCATTATAAAATCTTAAATCAATCCTTCCACCCAATTTTCTTTTAATCAAATATAGTGCGGAAGGCTGTGTGATTCCCAGATAATTTCCTGTCAAAATACGAATTTTTGCTCCACGTTTCACCGCATTTTCCAGTTCATGAAGAAGCAGTTTCACTCCCGATTCCATCAAAAAGGAGACAATGATATCCACACTGTCCGCTTTCTTTAAACTGCCAATCAACTGATAGTACAGATACATTCGCTTATCCGAATCGCCTGTCATTACATCTGTGGATTGCACCTCTTCGGGATTCATATTCAAATCTTCTGCAAAATTAAATTCAGCCACTTCTCTTCACCTCTTCCACGCCTGACATCACCCGTAATCCAAAACTCATCTATCTGCAGACCACAAATATTGTTCATAAAATTCCTGAATGATTCTATCGTAAAATCCGAAAAAAATCTGCCATTTCTCATGCCTTCAAAATCACCATATTTGAATGAAGTATATATAATTCCATGCTCTTTCAAAGCATCTTTCATTTTCCCAAAAACCACTTTTAATTCGTCCTTTGGCAGATGAAGAATAGAAGAGCACGCCCAGATTCCATCATATTTTTCATGTTCCTCCAATTCCTGAAACAGCATTTTCTTTACTTCTATTCCTGTATATTTACTTGCCATTTTACATAATTCTTCCGATCCGTCTGTCGCCTCCACACGATATCCCAGTTCCAAAAAACATTTCGTATCCCGCCCGGAGCCGCAGCCAAAATCAAGGATAAAATCCTCCGGTTGTAATCTACGAAAAAAACGCTCCTGTGTCTCCCTAAAATCCACGGAAACCGTACCAGAAACGAAAGAAGCAGCATTTCTTTCATAATAATTTAATGTCTGATTCTCCATTTTCCATTCCCCCCATAAGACATTATACATTGATGGGATTTATTTATCAAAACCACCTCAATCATTCATAAATCAAACTGCTACATCCTTCTGATTTCTCATTTTCTCTTTGAATACAATATAAAAGTATCATCACAGTCTCAACCACGATAAAAATATATGGCAGTCCCACATACTTTTCTTGATATAAATTATAGTGATTACCTGCTTTTCGCGTTCCAATCGCTACTATCTATGATAAGTTATCCTTTAAAAAAAGTCAATTCGCAATGAAGTTCAAATCTCCATCTCAAATAATACAGAATTGCTCCATCACTATATTATACTCGTTAACGGAATTGCATTCCGTTAACGGCATAAGAGGATACACGGATTTGCAGAGGAAGATGCTGCTTTGCGGCGCAAATCCGGCGCACTCATCAGCGAAAAAAGGGCAGGTTTTTTCGTTAATGAGTATAAATGCTTTTCAATCCTACTTTTTACTATCATCTACAATATGTTCTCGATCCGGTTTTAACAAATATCTATAAATCGGAATTTCAGCACCAAAAAAACTCTCTGCCAATTCCCGGCCTTTCTCCGTTTTTCATGCTTTTACCAACTCTTCATAATCAGTTCTCTCAACCCTTTCAAGTTCAGCTCCCATCTTTTCAAAAACATGTCTGCTGTGCGTATTATCCTCCTTAATCTGAATAATAAAATAAGGAATATCTCTTTCCTTACAAACACGTTTTATAAGCATATTTACTGCGCGTTTTGCAATCCCCTGATTTCTCTTTTCCCTGGTCAGTTCGATTCCTATTTCCGGAGTATCCTCAGCATATTTTATCAGCTCAATATAACCGCAATAAACTTCTTCTGTACTAATGATAAAATACGATTTTGTTTTTCCATGCAATTTGTAATACCACCAGGAATCTTCATAATATTTCTCATAAGCTGTTAATTTTCCCCCTATTTTTT
>JAFVAA010000265.1 GCA_017476305.1 Lachnospiraceae bacterium | reverse complement strand
TGTTCCGGGATGGGAAAACTGCCTCGGAGAAACAGTGGGAATATCTGGAATTCCTGCGCAGCCTGTTTAAGAGCAGCGGCACGACGGACCGGATCTTTGCAGCTGCCTATATGACAGGGATCCTGCCTATGAAAAAGGATGGTTCCCAGTCTGCGATTTCGGAGTTTCGGGAATATACGATGTTCGATCCGATGGAGTTTGCGCCTTATATCGGTTTTACGGAGGAGGAAGTAAAGGCGCTCTGTGAAAAGCATGACATGGATTACGGACAGATGAAATACTGGTATGACGGGTATTCCTTCCCGGGAGTCGGTTCTATCTACAAACCGAATTCTGTCATGGAGACCATCTGCCGAAAAAATTTTAAATCCTATTGGGTGATGACATCTGCTACGGACAGTCTTTTACATTATATCAATATGGATTTTGACGGGCTGGGGGAAGCGGCAGAAAAGCTCCTGTCCGGGATCCCGGTGCCGATAGAGATTACGGAGTTTGGGAATGATCCAAGGGTTTTACGCTCCAGAGATGCCGTACTGACCCTTTTGATACACTATGGATATTTTTCTTATGATCCTGAAATGGAATGGATCCGTATCCCAAATGAAGAAATCCGCAGTGAATTTGCCGGAGCTATCCGAAAAATGACTCATGCCGAGACCATCCGGCGTGTGAAGGAAAGTGACAAACTCCTGTTGGACATGGTGAATCAGGATGAGGAAGCCGTAGCAGCGCAGATTGAAAAGATACACATGGAGGAATGCAGCCCCCGTCATTACAATGGGGAGCAGTCCCTGCGGAGTGTCATAAAGCTCGCCTGCTTCGTCTATAAGGACGAGTTCGTGCAGCTCGAGGAGCTGCCCGGCGGTACAGGCTTTGCGGATATCGTCTATCTCCCGAAGAAGCGGAGCGACTTCCCCATCCTCCTCATTGAACTGAAATGGGACAAAGACGCAGAGGGCGCCATCGCCCAGATAAAGAACCGCCAGTACCCGAAGGTCTTAGAGGGCTACGGTTCAGAAATCCTTTTGGTCGGCATCAGCTATGACAAGGAGGATAAAGAGAAAAAGCATCATTGCCGGATTGAGGAATGGGAGCTTATCTAAGCTCCCGTTTCTGATGGGCAGGGTCACAAAACCGATATCATTTATGGTGGCATCAAGAAAGCTGCACTTCTAACTCAGGAAACTTTTGTGTGGGTTTTGTGGGGAAAAGGAATTGTAGTGACGCTGAAAAAGTGCTATAATACTCAGCAGGAAACGTATGGATCAGATGCGTTCCTGCAAAGAGGATGTGAAGAAGCATCGAAAATAGGAAAGATAAGCGAAGGACATGGGAGAAAAATATGAAAGCGAAGAGAAGCAAGGGATATATTTTAAAGGGGATTGTATTATGCTGTGTGTGTGTCATGTTTACAGGCTGTTCTTTTGGAAAAAGGAAAGTAGAGACGGAAAACACGGTAAAGGCGAAATTCAGTGAAAATTACAGGGAGATTGTAGCAAAGGGATTGATCTTTAAGGTCAGCAAAAAGAAAAAAACTGCTGCAGTGACCAGTTATTATAAATTGGATCAGGAGGTTTTCGAAATTCCGGATTCTATCTTGTATAAAAAGCAGGTATACCCTGTAACGAAGGTAGAGGATGGTGCTTTTGGTTCCGATGCATCTGTAAAAGAAGTATCCCTGGGCAAAAATGTCGAGGAGATCGGAAATGATGCGTTTTACAGCTGTTCAGAGCTTAAAAAGATCAACTTTTCAGAGGGACTGAAAAGGATTGGAAGTTATGCTCTGGGAGCGTGTGCATTTACTGAGATAGAATTTCCGGCTTCGCTGGAGACGCTCGGGGATTATGCATGTACTGCCTCTGATGCGTTAAAGAAGGTGACGATTTCCGGCAGTTTGAAGAATTGGGGGATGGAAACTTTTTCGGAGTGCCATGCACTGGAGGAGGTGACCTTTACAGAGGGAGCCGCCACAGTGGGAAAAGGTGCCTTTACAAATGATGATGCACTGAAAAAAGTGTCTTTCCCGGATTCCTTTAAAGATATTGGGGATGAAGCATTTTGGGGATGTGAAGCCCTTACGGAGATCACACTACCGGAAGGACTGATTAAAATCGGAGAGAATGCATTTATGAATAGTGGTATTCGGGAGTTGCGGATTCCGGGCGGTGTTACGGAAATTGGCCTGGCACAGGTCGATGGGATGTCAGAGTTAAAAAAACTCATCGTACCGGAGGCGTATGCTTCAGATTTAGAGGAGATCTTCGGGGAAGACGTGGAGATAGAGACGTATTAGTTGTTCGAACTTAGCCATGCTAAGAAAGAAGTATCACCGCAGGATGGACGACCGGGAGCTTATTTAAGCTCCCGGTTTGTTGCAGGTTAGCCTGATATTGTCCAAGAAATAGAAAGTTTTTTGCAAATAAGTGAAAAAAATCTAATTTTTGAGCAATAATATCTATTGACAGATATTTTAATAGCCGATATAATTAACAAATGTATTATGTATATACACAGAAAGAACGAGGTAGAAATATGGAAAAGGCAAGCGTATTATTTAATGGTGGCGGTATTTATCAGTATGATGGATATTTAGGAGATTCAATATGGGAACAACCAGAAAATGAAAGTACGTACTATAGCAGCGTTTTAGATTATCAGTGTACAGTACCTTCAAGGAGCATACAAGAAATTAAGGAGTCTATAGGCTTGCCGGTTTCTACAAAAACAAGCTAGGGGCGATGCTGTTTTTACAGTTATGATAAAGGTCTCGTGAACGCAATGAAAATTGGGCTGCGGGCCTTTTTTTGAGTGTCTGTTTTATTCGCCTTGACCAATGCATATACTTATTTATGGACGGAGGACTGAGATGTCAGAAAGGATTTTCGTATTTCCGGAACCGGAAGAAAAACCGTATACGGAGCTTAGCGATTCGGAAAAGATCGAGCGGCTGGAGGAGCAGCTTTATAATGTCCGTATCAAGGATGCAGAGAGAAGGGCTTATTTAAGTGCACGGGCGAGTGAGATGAGAAGGGCTCTGCACGCAGTTATCGGATATGCAGTAGTAGCGGAGGAGGATATG
>JAFVAA010000023.1 GCA_017476305.1 Lachnospiraceae bacterium | reverse complement strand
TTAATAGAGATTTCTTTGAGAAAGTTGAAAATTAAATTGAAAAGTTCAGTGGAGGTTCTTGCATTTTTCAAATATCTACGAAGGAATAAATACCGAATGAAGTATTGAAGCGGTTAAATGGTCTGGCAGATATAAATCCTGTTTTTATTAATTTTTCCATACCTTTTTTGGATATAAAAAAATAGAGCCCTATGCGGGAAAAATCGAGGAAAGGATTTCAAATCTAAGGTTACGAATTGTAAGTTTGTTGCTTTATATAGAAAACAGAATGGAGGATAGAATCATGGGAATGACAATGACACAGAAAATTCTGGCAGCGCATGCCGGATTGCCGTCAGTGGAGGCGGGACAGTTAATTGAAGCGGATTTAGATCTGGTACTTGCGAACGATATCACAGGCCCCGTGGCGATTCACGAGGTGGAGAAGTTAAAGAAAAAGACTGTATTTGATAAGGATAAGGTGGCATTGGTACCGGATCACTTTGCTCCAAACAAGGATATCAAATCTGCAGAGCACTGTAAATGTGTGAGAGAATACGCAAAGGAGCATGACATTACGAACTACTTTGAAGTGGGTGAGATGGGGATTGAGCATGCCCTTCTGCCGGAAAAAGGGCTGATTGTGGCTGGTGAAACCTGTATCGGGGCAGATTCGCATACCTGTACATATGGTGCACTGGGGGCATTTTCTACCGGTGTAGGGAGTACGGATATGGGCTGCGGTATGATTACGGGACAGGCATGGTTCAAGGTGCCTTCTGCCATCAAGGTGGTACTGAAAGGAAATCCGAAAAAATGGGTAAGCGGAAAAAGATGTGATCCTGCATCTGATCGGGATGATCGGAGTTGACGGTGCGCTTTACCGCTCTATAGAGTTTACCGGAGACGGGGTGAAAAATCTCTCCATGGATGATCGTTTTTCCATCGCGAATATGGCGATTGAGGCAGGGGCGAAAAACGGAATTTTTCCTGTGGACGAGAAAACGATTGCTTATATGGAAGAGCATTCGAAGAAAAAATATACGATTTATGAAGCAGACGAGGATGCGGTTTATGATGAGGAATATGTCATTGATTTAGATACTTTGGAGCCTACCGTAGCTTTTCCGCATCTTCCGGAAAATACAAAAACAGTAAAGGAAGCAGGAGAAGTAAAGATCGACCAGGTGGTCATCGGTTCCTGTACGAACGGCCGCATCGAGGATATGAGAACGGCGGCAGAGATTTTGAAGGGCAGAAAGGTATCAGAAGGTCTTCGCGTGATCGTGATTCCGGCGACACAGGCTGTCTATCTGCAGGCGATGGAGGAAGGACTTTTAAAGACCTTTATCGAAGCAGGAGCCATTGTGAGCACTCCGACCTGTGGTCCGTGTCTGGGAGGCTATATGGGAATTTTAGCAGCCGGAGAGAGAGCCATTTCTACGACGAACCGAAACTTTGTCGGACGGATGGGACATGTCGATTCAGAGGTATATCTTTGCAGTCCCGCAGTAGCAGCCGCCAGTGCAGTGACCGGAAAGATTTCTATGCCTTCCGACATCGGTTTATAGGAGGGCTATGACTTCTGATATTGCCTTATAGGAAGGTTCTGACCGCTGGCACAGGTATATGGAAAAACATAAAAGCAAAAATAGAAAGAAAGAGGTAAAAAGATGAAAGCATGTGGTACTGTTCATAAATATGGAGATAATGTAGATACGGATGTCATCATTCCGGCCAGATATTTAAATTCTTCCGATCCGAAGGAGCTTGCGAGAAAATGTATGGAGGATATTGATCCGGGATTTGTAAACCGGGTAAAAACCGGAGATATTATGGTGGCAAATAAGAATTTTGGCTGCGGTTCCTCCAGAGAACATGCGCCAATCGCGATCAAGGCATCTGGAATCAGCTGTGTGATTGCAGAGAACTTTGCGAGGATTTTTTATCGAAATGCCATTAACATCGGACTTCCGATTATAGAATGTCCGGAGGCGGCAAAGGAGATTGAAGCGGGCGACACAGTGGAGATCGATTTTGACAGCGGAATCATCAAGGATCAGACCAAAGGGACAGAATATAAGGGACAGGCATTTCCTCCATTTATGCAGAAGATCATAAAAGCGGAAGGCCTTATCAACTATATTAATGAGAAAGAGATGGAATAAAATGATTTATGGAGTGATTTTAGCAGGTGGAATCGGAAGCCGCATGGGGAATGTGGAAAAGCCAAAGCAGTATCTGATGGTGGGTTCGAAGCCAATCATTATTCATACAATCGAGAAGTTTTGTGTGCATGATAAGTTTGAGAAGCTTTTCGTGCTTTCACCAAGGGCATGGATGGAAACGACGAAATCCATGATCCGCCAGTACCTTGGAAATCAGGCAGAAAGAATTGTGGTACTGGAGGGCGGGGATACGAGAAACGAGACGATTATGAATTCCATCCGCTATATCGAGGAGACAGACGGATTGGATGAGGATACATTGATCGTTACGCATGATTCGGTCAGACCGTTCCTAACGTATCGGATCATTGAGGAAAATATCAAATATGGTCTGGAATACGGTGCGGCAGATACGGTCATCAGGGCCACGGATACCATCGTGTATAGCAAAGACGGATCGTTCATTGGTGATGTTCCGAACAGGGCGAATATGTATCAGGGACAGACGCCTCAGACCTTCAATGCAAAGAAATTAAAGGAGTTCTATTATTCTCTTTCTGAGGAGGAGAAAAAAATCCTGACGGATGCTTCGAAAATATTTGTGCTAAAAGGAGAACAGGTCTATCTGGTCGAGGGGGAAGTATTCAATATTAAAATCACCTATCCTTATGATCTGCAGGTGGCAAATGCATTCTTAGGAAATGAAGCAGCATTGGAGTCAAAAAGTCGAGGTTGAATAAAAAACCGGTTTTCTTTGTGAGGAGAATGAAAAATGTTAAATACCGTATATCGTTTGGTAGCACCCAGGCGTTTTGAAGTAGAATTCAGCGATATCAACCTGACTGGAAAAGAGCTCATTGTCAGACCGACACATCTTTCTATCTGTCATGCAGATCAGAGATATTATCAGGGTTTAAGACCAGGGGAGGTCATGAAACAGAAACTCCCGATGGCATTGATTCATGAAGGGATCGGGACAGTGCTTTATGATCCGACGGGGAAGTATTCCTATGGGGATTCCGTGGTGATGATTCCGAATACTCCGACGGAAGAGGATTCTGTAATTGCAGAAAATTATCGCAGAAGCAGTAAATTTCGTGCAAGCGGATCGGATGGTTTTATGCAGGAGCATGTGGCAATGGTTCCGAATCGCGTAGTGCCTTTAGATGAATCCATCGATAAGGTGATTGCTGCCTTTACAGAACTGGTATCGGTCAGTGTTCATGCTATCAGCCGTTTTGACAGGATTGCGCACGAACGCAGAAGGTCTGTGGGAATCTGGGGAGATGGAAATTTAGGATATATTACGGCTGTGCTGTTCCGCCATATGTTTCCGGAAATTAAGCTCTATATTATAGGTGTGGATATGGAAAAGCTGTCACAGTTTTCCTTTGCGGACGGGAGGTTTTCCGTGACAGATATTCCTGGGGATCTGTATTTTGATCATGCGTTTGAATGTGTAGGCGGTGGAGCCTCCCAGTCTGCAATCGAGCAGATCATCGCACACATTGAGCCGGAGGGAACCATTTCTCTTTTAGGAGTATCAGAATATCCGATTCCAATCAATACCAGGATGGTCTTAGAAAAGGGCCTCAGGCTGTTTGGGAGCAGCAGGAGCGGGCGGACAGACTTTTTAAAGACGATGGAATTATATAAAGCACATCCTGAGATTATAGGATATCTTAGAAATATCGTGGGGGCGCAGGTGGAGGTACGCGATATCCCTGACATGAACAGGGCATTTGAAATGGATATTCATAAGAGTATCGGAAAGACGATTATGATCTGGGATAAATAATTCCTGCACACGACCGTGACAGGAAAGGCATTTTCGATGCCGCACAATCGCTGCGATTTATCTTTGGAAGAGAGAACAGATAGGGGAAAGTTTGCTTATGTGGAACTTTATGAAAGAGAAAATTCGTTTTTTATATCACAATTCTATTGTTCGATATGCTTTTTTTGGTGTTTTGACGACACTTTTTAATATCGTATGTTATTTTCTTTTAAAAAATTTTACGCCGCTTGGTGCGACAAAAGAGCTGCATGTCATAGCGAATGCTATTGCGATTTTTTTATCCATCGTTTTTGCTTATGTTACAAATTCTCTTTATGTATTTGAGTCGGATGCGAAAGGAATCGGGGAGCACTTTCTGGAATTTTTGAAATTTTTGTCAGGCCGCCTGGCGACTCTGGGAATCGATGTTGGTGGAGTGTATCTGGCAGAGGTTCTGCATTTTAATGATGACATTGCTAAGGTTGTGATTCAGTTTATTGTAATTGTTTTAAATTATTTTTTCAGTAAGTTTCTGGTATTTGTAAAGAAGGATCAGGGGAATGCTGTATCAAAGGAAGGTTAGGAGGCATCAAAATGTGTATAAAAAAGAATCCCATTCTTTATATTGTGATTCCATGCTATAATGAGGAAGAAGTGCTTCCTGTGACAAGTCCGATGTTTTTGAAAAAGATTGAAGACTTGGTCAGCCTGGGAAAAATAGACAAAGAGAGCCGTATCCTGTTTGTCAATGATGGCTCGAAGGATAAGACCTGGGAGATCATTTCGGAGCTTGCCAAAAAGGATGAGCATTTTATCGGGATCAGCCAAAGCAGGAACAGAGGTCATCAGAATGCTGTGCTTGCCGGAATGATGGAGGCAAAGGAGAAGTGTGATATCACGATTACGATTGACTGTGATGGTCAGGATGACATCAATGCGATGGATGAGATGGTGGATGCCTATCTGGATGGCTGTGAGGTGGTATACGGGGTTCGGAAAAAAAGAACGACAGATACCTTTTTTAAGCGGTTTACAGCAGAGGGCTTTTATAAGTTCATGAATTTTATGGGTGCGGAAAACGTCTTTAATCTTGCAGATTACCGGCTGGTTTCCAAAAGGGTTCTGGAGGCTTTTTCGGAGTATAAAGAGGTCAATCTGTTTCTTCGTGGAATGTTTCCTCTGGTGGGTTTTAAAAGCACCAGCGTTTACTATGACAGGGCAGAACGTATGGCAGGGGAGAGCCATTATCCGTTGAAGAAAATGTTAGGTCTTGCCTTTGATGGGATTACGAGCTTGTCCATTAAACCAATTCGTATGATTACAGGATTGGGACTTTTTTTTGCTATTTTAAGCTTCGTGGGAATTATCTGGGCATTCATTGAGACTTTTACCGGTCATGCAGTGATGGGCTGGGCGAGTACCGTGTGCCTGATCTGCTTTATGGGCGGGGTGCAGCTGCTTTCTTTTGGTGTGATTGGGGAGTACATCGGGAAGATTTATATGGAAACGAAAAAAAGACCACGTTATATTATCAGTGAGAGGACTTATGAGAAAGAAAAGGAAGAAAGTGCAGGAGAAAAAGAACGGATATGAAAACGGCAGATTTTTATTATGACCTTCCACAGGAGCTGATCGCGCAGGATCCTCTGGCTGACAGAGCTTCTTCGAGGCTTTTGGTGCTTGACAGAAGAACCGGGAGCAGGGAGCATACAGATTTTCATCATGTCATAGACTATCTGGAGGCGGGAGATCTTTTGGTGCTCAATGATACGAAGGTGATTCCTGCCAGACTTTTCGGACAGAGGGAAAGAACCGGCGGAAAGGTGGAGGTCTTACTTTTAAAGCGAAAAGAGGATAATGTATGGGAAACCCTGGTGAAGCCGGGAAAAAAAGCCAGACCGGGAGATTTTCTAAGCTTTGGGGAAGGTCTCTTACATGCCGTGGTATTAGAGGTGGTAGAAGACGGAAATCGTCTGATCCGATTTGAATATGAAGGGATTTTCGAAGAAATTTTAGACCGGTTGGGACAGATGCCTCTCCCTCCATATATTACGCATGAACTGAAGGAGAAGGACAGGTATCAGACGGTATATGCAAAATATGAAGGTTCTGCGGCGGCACCGACGGCAGGACTTCATTTTACAAAGGAGCTTTTAGCCGAAATCGAAGCGAAAGGGATTCGTATCGCCCGAGTGACGCTCCATGTAGGACTGGGAACGTTTCGCCCGGTAAAGGTGGAAGATGTAACGAAGCATAAGATGCATACGGAATACTACAGAATATCCGAAGAAACGGCTAAGCTCATCAATCAGACAAAAAGAGAGG
>JAFVAA010000264.1 GCA_017476305.1 Lachnospiraceae bacterium | reverse complement strand
GAAAGAATTTCCGCATGAGAAAGAGCTTGCAGAAAAGACGAAACGGTTAGCGGAATTAAATGCCCTGCTTGGCATGGACGAGAAAGAAAATGTGGTGATGGACGAAGTGCTGGACGAGGAAAGAGGGGAGGGAGGCAGAGAAAAAGACAGGGAGAGATGAAAAGACAGCATAAAGTGAAAGGGTTTTCTGCGATTTTCACATTGAAGAAAATCCTTTCATGTGTTAATATTTAAGTGACCGGAAACGATAAATAAGAGATACGGGAGAATGAAATATGATAAACAGAAAGCATAAAGACCGACTGTTCTCTTTCCTTTTCGGAAGAGAGGAAAATAAGAAATGGACTCTGGACTTATATAATGCAGTCAACGGTTCGCATTATACAGAGCCGGAAGAGATCGAGATTACCACGATAGAGGATGTGCTTTACATGGCGATGAAGAATGACCTTTCCTTTATTTTGGATTGGAAGATGAGCATTTATGAGCAGAACTCGTCATGGAATCCGAACCTCCCCATAAGGGAACTGATGTATGCGGGCAAACTGTATGACAAATATATCCATAAAAATAAACTGAATATCTATGGGAAAAAACTGGTAACACTTCCGGTACCGAAGCTGATCGTTTTTTATAACGGAACGGAAGAAAAGGAAGATGATGCCATATTGGAGTTAAAAGATGCCTTTCCGGAGGAGCTAAGGGAGGGAGTATCTGATATTTCCGTCAAAGTACGGATGCTAAATATCAACAAAGGCAGGAACAGAAAGCTCATGGAAGCCTGCAAGCCTTTGTCAGAATACGCATGGTTCATTGAAGAAATCAGAGAGAACAAACGAAGGGAAATGGAAATCGAGGAAGCAGTAGACAGGGCATTGGATGAAATGCCGGAAGATTTTTCTATCAGAGAGTTTCTGATGGAGAACAGGGCGGAGGTGAAAGATATGTGTCTGACAGAATATAACGAAGAAGAAACGATGCAGATGTTTAAGGAGGAAGGAGAAGAAAACGGAGAAAATAAGATGGGAAAACTTGTTGAAAAACTATTGTCTTTAGGACGCACAGCAGATCTTCAAAAGGCTGCAACCGATAAAGATATAAGACATACTCTGTATAAAGAGTTTCATATTGTATAAAATAATTTCAAATGAAGTCGCAATAAGCGGTGTATCATATCTGATTTTTTATGATCGGATAAGGGATATGCCGCTTTTTTTATGCCCAAAATTCTAAACCAGAGCGAAGAAAGGAGAAAAAATCATGCCATATATCGCACCAGAGCTTGTAGCGAAAGCAAAGGAAATGGACTTATACACTTATCTGAAGAACTATGAACCATTTGAACTTGTCCACTTTTCGGGAAACACTTACACTACGAAAACACATGACAGTCTGAAAATTTCCAATGGAAAATGGATGTGGTGGAGCAGGGGGATCGGAGGGCGTTCCGCACTTGATTACCTTATCAAAGTAAGGGGAAATTCTTTTTTAGATGCAGTACAGATCATCATAGGACAGGCGGCAGGAGAGCCGCCTGTTTTCACTTCTGGAGGAAAGAAAAGCGAAAAGAAACTCCTGTTACCGAAAGAGAACCATTCCTGCATGAAGGTAGTTTCCTATCTGAAAGGCAGGGGGATAGACATTGAAATCATACGGTACTGCCTTAGAAAAGAAATCCTATACGAAAGTGAGAACTATCACAATGCGGTCTTCGTTGGCAGGGATAAGGAGGGAACTGCAAAATATGCCGCACTCAGAGGAACCGGAACGGACTTTATCGGTGATGCGAACGGGAG
>JAFVAA010000263.1 GCA_017476305.1 Lachnospiraceae bacterium | reverse complement strand
TCCTAAGCTTACAGAACCATCCTTTTTTAAAGTCACTTCCTGTGTGTAAGTATAACCATCCTTTTCATCCGGTAAAAGATACAGCTTGCCGGAAAAGGAATCCTTTTTAAAATAGCTTCCTAAACTGGTATTCTTCTTCTCCATATCATAAAAATGATAGAAATCATTAAATAATGGACACAGCTTCTCCGGGTTCATATATTTTTCCTCATCCAGATGATGTTTCCTTAAAAACTTCCTGTATCCTTCATCCTCCACAAACACCACACGCACATTCATCAGAACCTGCTCTCCCTTTTTCTGCAGTGCCGTAAGCTGCTGTTCCATACAGTCCCCGGTGAGTTCATCCCTATGCAAAAGAATCATCCCATCCACCATTCTGCTGTAAGAAACGTCTTCTACATCGTTAAAAAGCTGTTTTCTGACTTTGTCCAGTGCTTCCTTCTCCCGGAAAAGCTTCTTTCCCGAAACCGGCCCGGAGGTAAGATACAGATAAACATCATAGCTTGCCTTCTCCTCCTTTGAATTCACCATCTTCGCAAGATAATCACAAAAGCTCACCGAGGTAACCAATAAAATCACACTGGTCGTCAGTGCCAGTACAATCGACCTCTGCCTCTTCCGGTTTCGTTTAAAATTTTTCCCCGCAAGTGCTCCTGAAAATCCAAACAGCCGGTAGGAAAGCTTCGAAAGAGAACTTCTTTTCTCCTGCGCATTCCTTTGCTTTCTTCCGAATGTCCTCTCTGTTTTAATATCCCTGCTCTGTCTAAGTGCTTCGATGGCAGGCATATGAATCGCCCGGACAGCCGGAAGCATGGCAGAAAGAAGGATGGTCAGAATCCCAATTCCTGCAGAGAGGAAAGCTGCTGCCGGAGAAAAAACCAGATGCAATGTCGTATCGACCGGAACGGATAAAATCTTTTTAAACAGCATCCCCGCATAGCGAAGTCCTAAATCCGTTCCCAAAATCCCGCACAAAAGCCCGACAGGAATCCCTATGACACACAGTACCATTGCTTCAAAAAATACACTGCTACGTATCTGCCGCTTCGTCGCTCCAATCGACTTTAAAAGTCCATACATTTTCGTCCGCTCACTGACGGAAATAGCAAATGCATCATGAATCATGGAAACAGACGCTGCCATAACAATTCCAATCAAGATAGTAACCAATGCGACCAAAATTCCCGTCAGTCTTTTCGCCTCGCTGGAAGTCCCCTCTCCCCGGTATAAAAGCAGCTTATCATTTATTTTGGCAACCATGCCGGATTCCCCGGCAGACTTCATCTGTTGGAAAATCTTATCTACAAGTTCTTCTGCTTTTTTCGGCTCCTTTGCTTTTAGATAGACCTCAGAAAAGCTTCCCGTTTCCCTTCCAATCGTAAACGCATAATATCCCGGTTCCGGAAGCTTACTCTCCATAGTCGTTCTGGCGCAGATTCCCACAATCTGATATGTGCGTGACTTCAAATCCCCAAGCTCCTCTGCCAAAGTCTGGTTCTCGCCCACGACGAGAACTTCACTTGATATATTCTCTTTTTTATAATACCTGTTCCCGGTCTCTAAGGTCACGGTATCACCTACGCTCACCTCCAGTCCGCCGGAATCCATCAGGTGCTTCGGTACCACCAGCTCATGCTCATTTTCTGCCATTCTGCCTTCGTAAAGTTTAAAACCTGGTAAAAATTCTTTATAATTTTTTTCCAGCTGCATGACCGTCAGATAGGGCTTGTTCGGATTTTTTATCTCATCCAGTTCATGAAACCCCAGCACCTGCATCACCATGCTGTCCTTTACGCCATCTACCTTCCTTAGCTCCTCTGCCTTCTCACCGGGCACCTTCATCGCCTCGACTTCCCATGCACCATCGGTTTCCATCGTCCAATCCGCAAGAAATTTCACGAAGCTTATCATCCCCTCCGTAACTGCCATAAAAAGCGATGTCGCCAATATAATGCCTAAAATCGTTACGAAGGTTCGTACTTTATTTTTCTTTAAGTTCCGAAGGACAAACTGATTCATAATATTCATGACCGCATCACCTCATCTCTTGTGATTTTTCCGTCCTCAATAGCGATAATCCGGTCTGCCTGCAAGGCAATATTTTCATCATGCGTAATGATAATTAAGGTCTGGTTGAATTTTTCATTGGATTCTCTTAAAAGGGACATGATTTCCTGACTGTTTTTACTGTCCAGGTTTCCGGTCGGCTCATCTGCAAGCACCACTGCCGGTGTATTCATCAGTGCACGCCCGATTGATACCCTCTGCTGCTGCCCGCCGGAAAGCTGATTCGGCAAATGCTTCTCTCTGCCATCCAAAGAAAGCATGTGAATCATATCATGCAGTCTTTTTTTATCCACCTCTCTTCCGTCCATTAAAATCGGAAGTGTTAAATTTTCCTCGATATTCAGAACCGGAATCAGGTTATAAAACTGATAGATCAGCCCGACCTGCCTGCGCCTGAAGATGGCAAGCTCCTCCTCATTCTGTGCAAAGACATCCTTTCCGTCCATATAGACCTTCCCCGATGTCGGAATATCCACACCGCCTATGATGTGTAAAAGCGTAGACTTTCCCGATCCGGAGGGCCCGATGATTGCTAAAAACTGTCCCTTTTCCACGGAAAAAGAAACGCCGTCTAACGCACGAACCTCATTTTCATTCTTTCCATAAATCTTCGTCAGATTTTCCACCCGTAGTAATTCCATAAGTACCTCCCTCTGCGAAATGATAAATTTTCGTTTCCCCCATAAGGAACAGTTAATTATTAACGGTTCCTTATTTATATCGTGATAGCCTGGAAACAATCTTATCATATAAAAGGAATCTTTCATACGGGTGACTGGAAAGTGACAGTTTTGTCACCTTTTGTGCTCATTCTGCCTCTTTCCGATTCGGACATTGATTCGGACATTGATTCAGACATTGATTCGGACATCCGGGTATTTTCAAATGGTATTTTCAAATCCATCTCAAAAGTATTGACAAATCGGCTTGTTCAAAGTAAAATACAATTAACAGAACCCGCCACGCTTAGTCTTGCTTCGGCAAGAATGCGCAACCCGGCGGGACTTTTTATATCAAGAGGTGAACAATGTATACATACCCTAAAAATTTTTTATCCATTACACAATTAATTCAAAAACTCAAAGATACCGGAATGACAATCGACATAGGGGAATGATTATTCTTCCCCTTTCGCACCATATGGAACAGTTCTTTCCGCAACTCTCATTGCTTCACTCGGCTTATTATACTGATAAACAGATGCAACTTTTGACTCTGTAGAGCCAATTTTACCATAACCGGCATTTTCCTCAAAATTCTCCACCTGCTCCATGACCTTATTAAAAACTTCAGGACTGTACTGTGGCGGATACCCATTTTTTACTAGGCATATCTTGATTTCCAGTTTTAATTGGTTACGTACATTTTGATTATTGAGCCAATCTGCAAAGGATGATTTTGTATCAATGATTTCTTTCACCTTTTTTGCCAGCAATTTGCATTTCTCATTTACGATAACACCATCTTCTTCCTTATCTGTCCCATATTCAAAATTATATTGGTCACGCAAAGATATTAAAATATCATAAAAAGCCTTTTCCTCAAATGTAAGTCCAATCTTCCGAAAGCTTTCTTTATTCTCGTTCATTTGCTTGAGGATAAATAATGCCTGTTCTGTCGCACTCTGAATGATGCTCTCAGAAGCTGTTTCCT
>JAFVAA010000262.1 GCA_017476305.1 Lachnospiraceae bacterium | reverse complement strand
TACCTATGGGTTAGCATATACTTACCTTGCGGTCCCGGAGGAAGATGCCGATCTGCCATATTCCCTCAGTTATCTGATGGATCCGCTTTCGGAGGATCTTGAAGCAGATGGAAAGCTGTAACGCCAGTTAGGGCTGCCATTTGGGGATGGAACCCGTGAAAGCCATGAGAAAATATGGGATACCATTGAAAAAAAGGATGTGGACGGATTTGAGGTATACGATAATGAGTATGGTTATACCTATGCGTGCTACTCACTCCTTCAGATGAATGGGGAAGTCATAGGTGTCGTAGGAGCGGAGGTCGAGGCAGACAGGATCAATCATGATATCGTCATGATCACACTGCGGGCGGTGGGTCTGATTGGATTTGCGATTGCGCTTTTTTTAGCGATACTCATCTGGTTCATCTATCACAGGTTTATTAAGCGTCTGGGGACGATGCAGTCCTTTGTGCAGGAGTATGCCTCCAATAAAGATACCTCGCTGGCTGAAAAGATTCATCAGGTCGTGACATCCAGGGATGAGATTTCTGCCCTCGCCCTGCAGTTTTCGGATATGATCATGCAGATTGGTGACTATATAAACCAGGTGACTTCTACCCAGAACGCCTTGCAAAAGGAAAGGGATATTTCCCGCAAACTGGAGGAAAAGTCTGTCACGGATGCGCTCACGGGACTTCGGAACCGTGCGGCATATGACAATGCGGTCAAGGACTGGGAGATCGAAAGCGGGGAAGCGGAATTTGGCATAGCCATGATAGACCTGAACTACCTGAAACGAGTAAATGATACCTATGGGCATGACAAGGGCAATATCATGATCAAAAAGTGCTGCCAGATGGTCTGTGATGTTTTCAAACATTCACCGGTATTCCGTATCGGGGGAGATGAGTTTGTTGTGATATTACGCGGACACGATTATGAGCATATCGGGGAGCTTCATACGGAGATGAAAGCCTGTATGAAAGCATGGGAGGAAGATGAGACGCTAAAAAACTGGGAGAAGGTCTCTGCGGCTTTTGGCTATGCCTGCTTTGACCCGGAAAGGGACAGCAATGCAGACGCGGTATTTAAAAGAGCGGATAAAGCTATGTATCTTAACAAAAAAGAGATGAAAGCGGTACGTACGGAATAGTGTTTGAAAATGATGCGGAGGTGCGTGTAGGGAGATTACATATCACATGGAAATATCTATCTGAACTGAATGAGAAATGTCACGAAGTCCTTGACCGCATTATTCTGCGAGATTATATTTATGTCTGATGAAGAGGATGGGATTGTTACGATCAAGCAACAATCCCATCTGTTTCAATTGTTCCGATAATCAGGTTTTATCTTAATAAATCACTCAAACTAATCACTCAAACTTCCCACGTCAAATCAAGGTACATCTCCTGTATCAATGGAAAAGTCAAATATGTTTTAGATTGCAGATAATTGGATGCGTTACTTTTTTTTACAAAATTTTTCAAAAGATCTTTTTTGTAGTACTGTGGTAGTATTTACTGTGCTATACTTATATTCGTAGCATTTATTTTTTTGTTGCTTTTATATCTCCTTGTAGTGGGGTGTGAAAAATAGTATTTTTTACATCCCCTCCTTGAATTGAGAGGTATCTTTGGGAGGCGGAAAATGGAACTGATCAGACGGATAGAAATCCCTTTGTTTATACAGGCAGTCAGTGAGATGAGTTTTGAGCTTGTACTGCTGATTATCATATTTTCTATGCTTATTAGCATAAGACAGGACAGAAAGCATACTTTCATGAAGAAAATTACGATTCCATATACGAAAGAAATTCTGATCTTTTATATTGCGATTTTTTTATACAATCTTTTTAATCTGGTCATCATATTTTGTGAAGGGGCTGTAGACTCTTTTTCCTTGATCGGAATACGTATTGCTGTCTTTGGGTATTTTTTGACCGGTGCATTTTTGACCACTTTTTTCCTGCAGGTCATCTATATGGATATCATCACATCAGCAGGAAACAGAGCAGTCAGAAAGCTGATACGTTTTTTTCAGGCTTTGGAGCTTCTGCTGATGATTTTACTGATTGTTACACCGTTTACCGGTTTTTTATACCATTTTGACGGGGCAAATCATTATGTGCGTTCTTTTGGTTATCCGGTATGGTTCTATGTGACTCTGGTCACATTTGGATTTATCGGAACCATCATCCTGTTCTGGTATAGAAAGGCAGATGTTTTTTTTAGAAAGGTGCTTCTTTTTAGTACGCTGATTCCTTTGTCTGCTTTTTTATTGGACCATATCATAAAGGAAGTCAGTCTGAACAATATTGCGGTTATCGTTACCGCGCTGATTATTTTTATTCTGTATGAAAGACATAAAGTAATGTATGCAATCGACAGATCAACCCGGATGGACAGGATACAGACCAGGCTGACGCTTTCTCAGATACAGCCGCATTTTCTATACAATGTGCTTCAGTCTATTATGTATCATGCAGATAAGGATCCGCAGAAAACGAGGGCGGCACTGGGGGATTTTTCGAAATATTTAAGAAAAAATCTGGATTCCCTTACGACAGAGCATCCTGTGAGGTTTTTGGACGAATTGGAACACACAGAAAAATATCTGGAGTTAGAAAAGCTTCGGTTTGAGGATGATCTGGAGGTAGAATACGACATACAGGATGAAGCCTTTGAGCTTCCGGTACTGACTTTACAGCCTCTGGCAGAAAATGCAATCAGGCATGGCATTCGGAAAAGCAAAACATCCAGCGGCAGGATAACGATCACATCTGAGAGGACGGACACCCATCATGCAGTAAAGGTGGCAGATAATGGTGCAGGCTTTGATACAGATGGTCTGGAGGATTTAGATGATACGCATATCGGTATCCGGAATGTGAAAAAACGCCTGTGGTTTGAATGCCGTGGCGAACTAAGGATCGAGAGCGAGAAGGGGAAAGGAACCGTATGCACGATTTTGATTCCCAGGGATGGCAGATGAAAACATGAGTGAGCATAGGATATGATCTGGCCATGTATGAGTATGGAGTCGGAGGAAAAGGGAGAAACTGAGATGAATATATTGATCGTAGATGATGAAGCAGTAGCGTTAAGATATATGCAGGAGATTTTAGAAAAAGTCGTGCCGTCTGCGTATATGGAAATGGCAGGCAGGGCAGATACGGCACTTGCTGTTTTTTGGGAAAAGGAGTTTGATGTGGTGTTCTTAGATATCAGTATGCCGGATCTTGATGGACTGGAGATGGCAAAGGAGTTTAAAGAAATCAGACCGCAAATTAATATCATCATGGTCACAGCACATCCACAGTATGCGCTCGATGCTCTCAGGCTGTATGTGAGCGGATATATCGTGAAGCCGGTCTTAGAGGAGGATGTGCGTGATGCTTTGGAACATTTGAGGAATCCCATAAAAGAGGAGATTTCAGGATTATATGTCCAGTGTTTCGGAAATTTCGAGGTATTTTATGATGGGGAGCCGGTACGCTTCCGGAGGACAAAGGCAAAGGAGCTGTTTGCATACCTGATCGACAGGAGAGGTGCTTCTGCCACAAATGCAGAGCTTCGGGCAGTCCTTTGGAGAGATGCGGTGAGCGACGAACGGAATCAGAGAAAATATTTTGCACAACTTGTCAGGGATGTCAGAATGAGGTTAGAGGATATTGGCTGTGGGGATGTGTTCCGGCAGGAAAGGAATTTTTATGCAATCGTGCCGGAGAAGATTCCATGTGATTATTACTCTGCGCTTAAGAGGAACAAGACGGTGCTGGCG
The DNA here is from genome assembly GCA_017476305.1 of Lachnospiraceae bacterium. Taxonomy (GTDB): domain Bacteria; phylum Bacillota; class Clostridia; order Lachnospirales; family Lachnospiraceae; genus Butyribacter. The sequence goes on along the minus strand of JAFVAA010000262.1, from coordinate 6,465 downwards.
AATTTTCATGGCGAATATATGAGCCAGTATGATTGGGCAGAGGAGAGAATCGGAACACTGTTCGAAGAATTTTCGGGAGGGGGCAGAGTGTAAAACAAAAAGTCGGGTTTTGAACCAATTAATAAAAAGGTAAATAAAAAAGTAAATAAAAAAGTAAATGAAAGAAGGTACATCTGACAGTAAACAAACAGGCTGTGGATGTACTTTTTTTGAATTTTTTTTAATTATTGCCCCGTTTTTGTAGGACTGTGGTAGTATTCGGTGTGTTATACTTTTCTCTGCATGGCATACATAGTCCTCAACCTATGTAGAAAGAGCTGTTTTTTATATAGTTCGAAGGCCATGTGAAATCATCCCCATCGTAAAGAAGGAGAGATTGCTGTCTGGCTTTTGCTGTTTGAAAACTGCAGGCAGTCATCTCTCTGCTTCTGTTGATGAATGGGGTATAAGAAGGAGACAGTCAAAAATGAAAATCGAAAAGAAAGGGAAGTCTTTAGAGGTTGATTTTGAAGGTTCGTTTGACAGAAAGACAGAAAATGAGCTGGAGAATCTGGTCGTGAAAGAGATACAGGGAATAGAAAAGCTGTCTTTTGATATGAAAGGCTTAAATGATATTTCCAGTATTGGCCTGCGGATTCTTTCTTATGCACAGAAAATTATGAATGAGCAGGGGATCATGTACATAGAAAATGCAGATTACTGGGTGGAAAGCAGGTGCCGGATGCATGATATTGTCTGTGCGAAGTGGAAAGAAGATGCCGGTTAAATATGATGCCGTGCTATGCTCGCTAACGGATAGAGGGACATATATTTTCGGATAATGCAGTTGACAGTGGGGATATCAGATTTCTTCACTGATTATGTAAATTCATGAAAATGGCAGTCTGCCGAAACAGGGCGGGCTGCCATTTCCCATTCAAAACCAGCTATATATAAAAAAATATTTTTTTTCAAAATGCCCCCTGATTTGTAGCACTGTGGTCATACTCGGTGTGATACAATCCTATTGGAGAATTTCATAATATGGGAAAATGTAAAGGATTATGGATAAAAAGATGAGTGATTGGATTGTGGTAGTAGATGACGAGGCACTGAGCATCGCAAATGCCAGAAATATGCTGCGCGAAGTGGGGATGCGTGTGAGCTGCGTGCGTTCCGGCAGGGAACTTCTGGCATTTATGGAGAAGCACGAACCGGATTTGGTTCTTCTCGATGTGCTGATGCCCGAAATGGACGGGTTTGAAACATACAGAAAACTGAGGGATTTGGAAGAAAGGGATGGAAGGAAGCAGACGCCGGTTATTTTTCTGACGGGTGAAAACGATGCGGAAACAGAGCGCAGGGGATTAGAAATAGGAGCTTCTGATTTTGTACATAAGCCGTTTAATAAGGATATTTTGGTCAGGCGTATCAATAATACCATTACAAGTGTCAAAACGATTGAAAATCTGACAGAGGAAGTGAGCGTAGATGCACTGACCGGTTTTTTTAACAAGGCAGGCGGGACAGTAAAAGTCGAGGCATACTGTGCAGAAAAAACAGGAGTGCTTATGATCTTGGATCTGGACAGTTTTAAGTTAGTGAACGACCTGTACGGGCATGATATGGGAGATCGGATTCTTCGGGCTTTTGCAGAGATTATCAGACAGAACACACGTGAGGATGATCTGGTATGCAGAATCGGTGGAGATGAATTTTTAGCGTTTTTCTGTAATGTGCCGGATGACCATGCCATGACGGTCATCGTGAAGAGATTGAACGAACAGCTTACAGCGGAAGCAGTAAAGCTGATGGGGGAGGATTTTTCCATACCGCTTGGGATATCTGCAGGAGCTGTCATGATACCGGAATATGGCAGGGAATATCATGACCTGTTTGCCCTGGCAGATAAGATGCTCTATAAGGTGAAGCAGAACGGAAAACATGACTGTGCCGTGTATACTGCATCAGAGTTCCCGGATCAGGAGAAAAATGAGAAGACGGATTTAGAACAGGAGCTGAAAAGAGTCACGCAGATCGTAGAGGAAAGAAATGACGGCAGCGGCGCACTCATGCTGGGGCAGGAAGCATTTTCTTCTATTTACCGGTTTGTCATGCGGTATATCAAACGCTATCAGATGCCTGCTGTAAAGGTTCTGTTTTCATTAGATATGGAGTCCGGGGAGGGGGAGAAGCTGGAAGAAAAAGCAGAGCAGTTTGGCATGGTTTTACAGGAAACACTGAGGAAAAGCGATCTGATCCTGCAGTGTAAGGGGAATCAGTTCTTCCTGTTTTTGCCGGCACTTTTGGAAAAGCATGTCCTGAGCGTGATAGACAGAGTGATGAAAATGTGGGAGCAGAGCGGGTATCAGGACGGGGTTCGTGTACAGTATGTAATGAAGAGCGTGGAGAACGAAAAAAATGAGTAAAAGATAGTTTTAATCTGTGACAGTTCTTATAAGCACAGGGATCGGAGAAGATTATGTTTGGAGAAAAAAAGAAACCGGGCTATATCAGAGGCATTATTGCTTCCATAGTGGTCATTGTATTTTTTTCGGTTATCATCATCGTATATTACAATATGCTCCGTGATGAAACAGAAAGTAATATGATGAAAGAGGGCGGGCTAAATGCCGGCATTTCTGCGGAAAAGCTCAACGGTTATCTTTCTGTGGGGATGGACTGTATCTCTCTGGCGGGGTACTCCCTGGATAACATGCTTCGCGGAGAGCGGGGGGCAGAGGAGATGTTAGGGTATCTGGTCGATCAATCCTTTGCTATATCAAATATCTTGCCGGAAGCTTCTACGGGGGTCTATGGTCCGGTTAGTACTTACTATACTTGCTGCTTCTCTTTTTCTGGCAGTGGTTCTGGGCATTTTGTTCTACTCCGGCAGGAAAAGCATTGCGGCTGCAAGGTCTGAAGAGGAAAAAGAGCGGGCGGTGGCAGCAAATGAAGCCAAAACCGCTTTCCTTTCCAATATGTCACACGAGATCCGAACCCCGATCAATGCGGTTCTCGGAATGAATGAGATGATTTTAAGGGAGTGTGAGGATCCGGCTATACTGCAGTATGCTGAAAGTGTCCGGACATCGGGAAATACTCTTTTGGGACTGATCAATGATATTCTGGATTTTTCAAAAATCGAGGCGGGGAAGATTGAAATCCTGCCTGTGGACTATCATCTTTGTGCCGTGTTAAATGACCTGGTGAATATGATAAAGCCAAGAGCAGTTGAGAAAGGGCTTTTTCTGGCACTTGATTTTGATAAGGAGATTCCGAAACAGCTTCACGGAGACGAGGTCCGGCTAAGGCAGATCATAACGAATATTTTAACAAATGCTGTAAAATACACGGAAAAGGGGAGTATCACTTTTGAAATCGGCTTTGAAAAAACGGAGTCTGAACCGGACTGTATACTCCTTCATGTTTCGGTCAAGGACAGTGGAATCGGCATCAGGCCGGAGGATATGAAGAAGCTTTTTTTAGAGTTCGAGCGAATCGAAGAAAAAAGAAATCGAAACATAGAGGGCACCGGACTTGGGTTGAGTATTACGAAAAATCTGCTGGAGATGATGGGAACGAGTCTTCAGGTCGAGAGTACCTATGGTCTGGGCTCCAGGTTTTTCTTTACCTTGAAACAGAGAGTGGTTTCCTGGAAGCCTTTAGGGGATTATGAGGAAGCATACCGGGAACTTTATAAAGTGCATAAGAAACAAAAGGGGAAATTTACCGCACCGGATGCCCTGGTACTCGTGGTGGATGATAACGAGATGAATCTGGTCGTCTTTGAAAGTCTTTTAAAGAGTACAAAGGTAAAGATCGAGACTGCGGAGAGTGGAGACGAAGCTTTAAAGCTTACACGGGAAAAAACATTTGACCTGCTCTTTTTCGACCATATGATGCCGGAAAAGGACGGAATCGAGACATTGCATGAGATGCGCGCGCAGGAAGAGAATCCGAATCGGAATACACCGGTCATCTGTCTCACTGCCAATGCGATCTCAGGTGCGAGGGAAGAGTATATCAGAGAGGGATTTGATGATTATCTGACGAAGCCGATTGATTCCGAAACGTTAGAAGATATTCTGCTTACTTACCTGCCGGAGGAGAAGATAAAGACAGTGGAGATGGAAACAGAGTCAGCTTCCGGTCTTTCGGAGGAGTTTGCGCCACTGAATGGACTGGAGTCCATTGATGTCAGACAGGGGATAGAAAACAGTGGTTCGAAAGAGGCATATCTTTCCCTGCTGGAGATTTTTTATGAATCTTTGGAAGAAAAGGCAGAGGAAATAGAAAAACTGTATGAATCCGGTGACATGAAAGGTTATACGATCAAAGTACATGCGTTAAAGAGTTCGGCACGGATCATCGGGGCTGCTTCTTTTGGAGAAGAGGCACAGAAGTTAGAAGATGCCGGAAAAGGGGAGGATATAGATTATATTAGGGAACATCAGGAAGGATTCATGGAGAATCTGAGAAAATTTAAAGCACCGCTGTCTGAGATGTTTCGGGAAGAGGAAAAGGGGAAGGAACTGGACAGACCGGAGGCAGATGCGGCACTTATGGAAGTAATGTACGATGAAATCAAATCGGCTGCAGAGGATATGGACTGTGACCGGTTAGAGGGTATTTTTTCGGAGATGGAGGCTTATACGATACCGGAGACGGATGCAGAGAGATTCGCTAAGCTGAAAGAGAAGGCGGGACGGTTCGATTATGAAGGGATGATGGAGATTTTATGCTCATGAATGGAATCGATGTCATTTAGTTTAGAATTTTGAACAAATATATAGATTACAGTTTCCTGATTCTAAATGTTGGCTAAACTAAATGATATTGTGAACAAAATAAGGATATAAATTGTGAAAGAAAAAGGGAGAGCAATATGAATCATAAAAGAGAAGAACAATTTATTATTACGCTGGTATCGGTAGGCGGCATCGGACTTGTAGCAGAAAGTGTGACTTTAGGATGGGAATTTTGGGTTCCACCACTGCTCATGATAGGTTTGATTGCCCTTTGGTGGATGTATATAGAAGGAAAGCCGAAGGAAAAAATGCGGGAGATCTGCTATTTTACTTTTTCCTGCTTCCTGACCTTTTTTCATGGAGTTCATGAAACGAGTTTTTGGGATATCGCAATTGTATATATACTTGGGATGGTCGTTTTTTCGTTTTTCAACCATCTTTATATGGTCAATTTTTTTTTGGCAGAATATGCTGTCGTCATGATGATACAGACGGTGCTTGTGAGCCATGGAAACAGCATGGAGTTTAGTGTGCTGACTGTTTCACGGATTCTGCTTCAGCCTGCCGTGGTGCTGTGTGTCTATTTCTGCTGCCTGCGAATGGTGAAGGAGAGGGCAGAGAATGAAACGGTCATTAGGAGCAATGAGGAGCGTATCGAGAGCTATGATGAGGATATGGAAGATTTTCTGTCCAATATCTCGCATGAACTCAGGACACCGGTGAATGTGGTAAACGGGATGTCTGACCTGCTGATTAAAAGGAATGCCGGAGATGAGGCATATTCCATCAAAGAAGCCGGGATAAGACTGTCTTATCAGATCGAAGACATCCAGGATTACACGGAGGCAAAAAGAAACAAGCTTTTTTTGGCAGAAGAGGAATATATGAGCACTTCTCTTGTCAATGATGTGGTCGTGGCATTCCGGGCGATGGATGTCAGGGGCAATCAGGAGCTTATCGTGGACATTGATCCCATGGTACCGGCAAAAATGAAAGGAGATATTAAAAAGCTTCATAAAATATTCCGTCATCTTTTGGAGAATGCGGTCAAGTTTACAAAAGCCGGTGGCATTTACGTAAAGATCTATGCAGAACAGAAGGAGTACGGGGTGAATCTCTGCATCGAGGTGACAGATACCGGCATCGGGATGACGAGAATGGATATTGCCTCCGTATCAGAAGGAATGTATCAGGTCAATAAAAAGAGGAACCGCAGCTCCGGCGGGATAGGTCTTGGCTTCGCCATTGTATATGGTTTTGCCCACAGAATGGGAGGCTTTGTCAAAATTGAAAGTGAAAAGGGAAAAGGTACTACAGTGCGTGTGACCATCCCGCAAAAGGTAACGGATAAAACGCCATGCCTGAAGGTAGATGACGCTTTCCAGGGGGATATCCTGTTTCATGTCCGGTCGGATAAATTCAAAGTGGCGAAGCTACGTGATTTTTACCGCGCAATGGCACGAAACCTGGCTTCCGGAATCAAAGTGACTCTGTACTCTGCTGAGACAGTAGGGGAGATTGAACGGTTACGGGAAAAGCTTCAGGTCAGCCACATCTTTATGGGAGTGGACGAGTATGAGGCGAACCGGACCTATTTTGATAAATTAAGTAAAGAAGACATTGTGATTACAGTGTCTGCAGAGGAGGGGTTCCGGCCGACGAAAGGAATCATTCCTTTGACTCCATTTTCCAGGATGTGACAAAAGCGGCTGATGCGATCACGGAGATTACGGAG
>JAFVAA010000261.1 GCA_017476305.1 Lachnospiraceae bacterium | reverse complement strand
CCCACTCCTCGGATCCACCCCCGTATAGTACATCACCGTCGAAATCGTGGAGGGTGTCGGATAAAAATCCTGTACCTGCTCCGGCATATATCCGATATCCCGTACATGCTCCGCAAGCTCTATCGCCGCCTTTAAATCCGAACCCGGATGAGAGGACATCAGATAAGGAACTAAATACTGTTTTTTCCCAAATCCTTCATTTAGCTTCTCGTACTTTTCGGCAAAAGCCTGATACACAGAATTTTTAGGCTTCCCCATTTTTTCCAGTACAGCATCCGACACATGCTCCGGTGCCACCTTTAACTGACCACTGACATGATATTTACAAAGCTCTTTAAAAAAAGTGTCATCCTGATCACAGAGCAGATAATCAAATCGGATACCCGAACGTACAAAGACCTTTTTCACCCCCGGAAGCTCCCGTAATTTCCTCAGCAGCCCCAGATACCTTTTGTGATCGACAATCAGGTTTTCACAAGGCTTCGGAAACAGACACTGCTTCTCCCGGCAAACACCGTATTTCTCCTGCTTTTTGCACGCTTTATGATAAAAATTTGCCGTCGGTCCTCCTACATCATGAATATATCCCTTAAAATCCTCCTGCTTCGTCAAAAGCTCTGCCTCCGCTAAAAGAGACTCCTCGCTTCTCGTCTGTATCATCCGTCCCTGATGAAAGGTCAGTGCGCAAAAGCTGCATCCCCCATAGCAGCCACGATTGCTGATAAGACTAAACTTTACCTCCTTTATCGCCGGGACTCCGCCATCCTTTTCATAAGAAGGATGATAATTTCTCATATAGGGCAGTGCATACACATCATCCATTTCCAGTTCAGAAAGCGGCTTCGCAGGTGGATTCTGTACGACAAACTGCTTTCCCGGATACCCCTCTACTAATCTTTTCGCCGAATATGCGTCCGTATTCAGATACTGCGTATAAAAGCTTTCCACATATTTTAATTTATCCTCCCGCATGATATCAAAAACGGGCAGCATGATATAATCCGCCACGGAGCTTAAATCATTCGTCCTGTATACCGTTCCGTCCACATAGGTAATATCTGACACAGCAATTCCTGCTGCCAGAGAATCCGCCAGCTCCACGACCGAACGCTCCCCCATTCCGTACATCAAAATATCCGCTCCTGAATCCAACAGGATAGAACGCTTCAGCTTATCCGACCAATAATCATAATGTGCCAGCCGCCGGAGGCTAGCCTCAATCCCACCGATTAAAATCGGTGTTTTTTTATACGTATGGCGAATCAGATTACAGTAAACAATCGTCGCATAGTCCGGACGCTTTCCGGTCACACCACCCGGAGTATAGCTGTCCATGCTCCTCCTTTTTTTCGAAACGGTATAATGGTTTACCATAGAATCCATGTTCCCTGCAGATACTAAAAAAGCAAGCCTCGGTTCTCCAAACTCCGTGATACTCTTATCATCCTTCCAATCCGGCTGTGCAATGATTCCTACCGTATATCCATAGGCTTCTAAAACCCGGCTAATAATTCCCACAGCAAAAGAAGGGTGATCCACATAAGCATCCCCTGATACATAAACAAAATCCACCTGATAAAGTCCCCGCTCCTGCATTTCCTGTTTACTAACCGGTAAAAAACCTGCCATACAAAACTCCTCATTTTTCATATCATCTTTTTCTTTGTATCCGTCTGTTATAGCTGTATGGAAATTTCATTTCATATACAAGCAGAACTAATCCACTTTCTTCTTTGCCCAGGTACAGATTCCCTGATTCGTAAGTCCCGAAAGAAGTACCGTCGTTTTATCACTATCCCTGTCAAGCCCCTTTTCGATATGAACATATTCCTGAATCGGTCCATAGCTTAACTCCAACGTAAAATCATCCACCCTTTTCCAACTGCCTATGATAGAACAGCACTCCAAACGCCCGTTTTCCAAAAGACGCATCGGATGCGCATGGCAGATTCCCTGCGGAAGAGAAGGACGAAGCTCAATCCGCTCATAAATCCCCGGAATCACAGAATCTCTGGCAACCCGGTAGGTTTCCTCCGCGTAAGGCTGCGCCCCTGCGATAAACCAGCCATCCGGTGTCGGAAAAAGCCTTCGGATCTGCAAAAGACCTGCACCTGCATCCTCCTCCATAAACTGCATTTTCCGAATATGGGACACCAAAAAGAATTCCCCATTTTCCCGCTGCAGCACAGAATTATGTCCCGGTCCCATATACGGCATTCCATTTAACCACCGATATCCTGCACTAATCATCAGCCCTCTCGTGCAGGTATCATCCGAAATATCGGAAAGATCATTTCCAAAATAATCGAGGAAGGGACCATTCGGCTTTCTGCTTCTCCCAATCCGGATATTGTAATCATTCCTAAGGGAACCATAGGAAACAAAAAGATAATAATATCCCGTTTTCGGATAATAAATCATATACGGTCCTTCTATTGCTCCGTCATTCCACAGTGGCCGTCTCGCCAGACAGATTCCCATTCGTTTCGTCTGCACCTCCAAAGGAAGACTGGAAATATGCATTCCTTCTTCATATCCGTTGTCAAGCCGCAGACTCCCGACACCGGATCCATCTGCTAAAGCATCCCTTAAAAGTCCGGTCTCCCTGTCCAAAGGCAGCAGATGGATTCCACCCCAAAAAGAGCCATATAAAAGGTACTGCTCCCCCGTCTCATAATCCGAAATAATATTTGCATCAATTCCATTGACAGATAATGTATCATCTGTTTTAAGTACCACTGCCTTCGGATGAAATGGTCCCTCTGCCTGATCTGACACTGCTAAAAAGATACAGGATTTCTGTACGCCCCAGCTGGAATTCGAACAGTACAGCCGGTACTCATCTCCCACCTTCACGATATCCGGTGCCCAGATATCAGAAGAGCCGGTCCACTCCCTTGCCTCCTCAGGTACTCCTTCTACAATCATTCCGAGATTTTTCCAGTGTTCCAAATCCTCCGACACCATTCCCTGTGCCCCGGTACAGTACAGATAGAATTTTCCGGTCGCCGAATCTTCGTATACTGCCGGATCATGAACCATATACTCCACGATTCCCTCCGGCTCATCATCTCCATGAAAATTTTCCTCTTTTTTATATTCCAGATAACTCTCCCTGATTTCTTCCTCCGTTCGTGCCGTATCATAGATGCAAAGGGCAGAAATATCCCCCTGGAAAGAAACCTGATAGCAATCCCCGCCCAGATAAACATGCTGTGCATTTCCCATATCCGATACTTCCGTGTGCATCCCTGCAAAAATGCCATCTACATAGATCCGGCTCGTTCTCCCAAAGGAATCGTAAACCAGTGCCACATAGCTCCACTTCTTCATCGGAAGTGCAGAAGACATGGCATCGGTCCAGGGCACATCTCCATCCGGATGCATACGAAACATACACAGATTCCCACTGATAGATGGCATAAAAGAAGCAAAGCCATTGTTCATGCGGATAAAAAATGCACTGATCCAGTTTTGCACCTCTGCAGGTTTTACCCACATCGTAACCGTAAAGCTTCCTCCGGTAAACAAAGCCCCGGGCAGTCGAACCAGATTTGTTTCCACAGGTCCTCCCCAGAATCTTAAACCGCCCCACTTATCTGAAATACCGGATATATACTGCACTCCTCCCCCTACAATCTCGCCGGCATACTCCTCCTTTGTCGTACAAAGTCTCTGATGAAAATCATAAATATGTACATTTTTCCGCTCCGTAATGCCTGAAATAAAAGAAATATAATCCTTCAGAGGAAGTGGATAGGAAAAATACTCTCCGGATGCACCATCACAGCCTTTTCGCATCAGGCTCTCTGCCTCTGCCGGATTATCTACTCCCTGTGAAACACTTAAAAAATGCATCGTCCTGGTCAGATGAAAAAGTGTATGTAAAGCCCCTCTCCCGGAATGAT
>JAFVAA010000022.1 GCA_017476305.1 Lachnospiraceae bacterium | reverse complement strand
GTTAGTCTGATTATCGGAGTACAAGAAGAAAGGGACATATATTAACAAAGTGGGTGACAAGTATTATCTCTATGCCGCTCATTCTGAACGGATTAAAAAAATCGTATCGTCGTAATGGGGAACTTATCTACTGCTGTTCCATACTCTCTGTAATCTACGAGGCTTATTCCGGATCACTTTTTGAGCATTCCTACATCAGTCTCCGGTTTCCGGATGTGGTCTTCCCTGGCTCATTTTCGGGCACTGTTCTATCCGGGATTGAAAGAGGGACACGAATGATAAACGATTGTATCAGCCAGTTTCCGGACAGCCAGCGGAAAAAGATCTTTATCTTCTTTCCTGACATAAGGCTGATAAAAGCGGAAAAACGTTATTATCTGTCCGGGATGACAGATGAGGCAAAAAAGATTTCTGATGGCATCGAATTAAAATGGGAGGATCCGTTATGGCAAAAATAAACAGTTTCATAGCATCTTATTCCGATACAGTATCTGATCTTGACATATCCTTTGAAAATACCGGCGTGAACCCGCCAAAAGCCGTCATAAGAAGATTTGTGCATATTTTTAATATATATCCGACAAAAGGATCCAGGGAATGATAGATTATCCGCTGGTCGAGATTATCCTGATCACATTCCTCGCTGTACTCGGTGGCGCATCGACCTGGTTACAGGTAGAGGATTTTGGACGGGTGAAGGCAGGATGGCTGAAAAAATTCCTGCCACTAAAAAATGGCATCCCGTCACATGACACATTCCGGAGAGTCTTTTCGCTGATTGATACAGAAGAACTGCTGAAGGCCACCTTGGAATTCCTGCTGCAGAATATGACTGCCATAAAGAATGTCCTCCCAAAACAGGATGACGGGTACCGCCATCTGTGCGTGGACGGCAAGGAACAGCGCGGCACTGGAAGGAACTATGACAGTGATGAAAAAGTCAGGAATCTGCAGACACTCCATATCTATGACAGTACAAATGAGATCTGTATTTATTCCGAGGCCATAAACGAGAAGACAAATGAAATCCCCGTAGCACAGAAAGCCCTTAAGACAATGAACTTAAAAGGGTGCATCGTGACCTTTGACGCACTCCATATGCAGAAAGACACGGTGGAGATCATCCGTATGAAGAAAGGGGATTATGTCGGTGGTCTGAAAGGGAACCAGGCCGGACTTTTGGAAGAAGCTTCCCCATACTTTAATGAAGATGATCTTCTTGCTTATTATAAAGAGAAGGGAGATTACTACGAAACGCTCGAAAAAGCACATGGAAAAATTGAAAAACGAAAATACTATCTTGTCCGTCCGACCAGAAGAAAACTGGTTCGGGAGTGGAAAGGCCTCAAGGCCTTTGTATGCTGTAAAAAGACCATCGAAAACATAAAGACCGGAAAGCAGACGACCGAGATCCGCTTCTATGCCGCGAGCCTTGATGATGTGGAATTATGTGCAGATGCGATACGCGGGCACTGGAGTGTCGAGAACAAACTTCACTGGCAGCTTGATTATAGCATGTATGAAGATGACAATACCACCATGGACAAGAAGGCATTCCATAATCTCAGCCTGATGAACAAAATGGCTCTGACATTGTTTAAACTGCTGAAGCCCATGACCGGGGTATCAAGCATAAGAGGTCTGCGGAAAGTATTCGGATGGGAATATGAAGGTTATTTATCAATACTGCTATCCTGTTTTGATGAAAATATGATTGCAGATGCAATGAATTCGGCAAAAGCATAAGCAGAATATTCATTTTCCGCAGGTGTCACTCATAGGTGAGGTATCGCTTTTAATAAAAAATATCCCGCTAAAAGCCCGCAGGCTTTTAGTGGGATATCTTCTTTTATATCAGCAAGTCCATATATGCATGTGAAAGTCATCAAAATCTCAATTTGGTGCGTTTATCCTATACTTTTACTCATCTTTCCTGCTCTCCAAATCCATGGATAAAATTTCCAAATAATGTACATAGGTCTGCTTCATAATTGGAATGC
>JAFVAA010000260.1 GCA_017476305.1 Lachnospiraceae bacterium | reverse complement strand
TCCCATCTGCTTTTTGATCTCCTGGAGTGCAGCATTTTCCTCATGATGTCTGACAGCCGGATCCATATTATCATGATCTGCTGTTTTTGCATATTTGTAGGATAAAGCTTCTTGCAGCTTTATCGTTTCATGGATCTGTCACTGCTTTTTCGATATCCCTGAACTTTGCTGCTCCTGCAAATTCCCCATGCCAGCCGGTTCGGCACTTATTTTTTTGCAGAAGCTGTCGAGTATTCCCCGAAGCTGATACGGTGTCATTTCCTGCCCCATGATTTCTTCCATTTCTTCAACAGGCACGCCCTTTTTATAAAACTCCAAAAGGATCTCCATCCGTGTCCCATCAAACTCCCTATTCCTGAGAAAATCCGTAAAAACCTTATCCTTTGTCTCTTTCAGAATCTTTGAAAAGATTCGAATCCTTTCTGCATCCCACCCGGATTTCCCATACCAGAGGACAGTTTCTCCATCAACGCCATTCTCCATATCCTCTTTTGCAATCTGAATAATCTCTTTTCCCGCACCACACGCATTCAATTCTCCGATGATGCCATACATCTCCCGTTGTTTCATTTTCACAATCCCTCCAATCTCAAAAAAATAACAGCCGGTTATTTCGGCTGTCCTGCTGCATTTTCCTCTTCTTTCTATTTTCTGCACCTATAATCTTTGAAAACATTCTTCCATAACGCCAAGACTACTGACACATGTTTCCTGATCCGTTTCCCTGATCCGTCTCCTTGTTCCGTTCGCCTTCTCCCTGCGATTTCTCTGTTCCCGTTTACCTCCCGGACTCTTTAACAGCTCCAGTCATTCCTCTCACCACCTTTTTTACCCGTCACATTCCTGACACATTTCCCTGACCTTTTCTGTCTAAAATGCAATTCCGTGACTTTGCCAGATACGCATTTTGTATCACAAAACGCCCTCTGTTCAGGGGGAAAATCCCCTGAAACCCCTTTTTCGGAACCAAAACCTGTTCCCTCACAGGTTTTATGAGGAAATCACAGGAAAAATCCGCTTCCTCATAGATTTTATTAGGAATCCACAGTTTTTTCTGTTTTCCTCATATCTTTCATTAGGTATGCACAGGTTTTCCCGTCCTCCCTCATACTTTGCACCCATTCTGCATAGGTTTTTCCCATTTTCATCACAGGTTGTCCGAGGTTTTCTTAGGCGTTTCAAAATCCCCTCATAAACTGTATTCATCCCTGCATAGGTTTATCCGTTTTTCATCACAGGTTTTATTAGGCTTTATTAGGTTTTCTTAAATCTTCCAGAACGTCCTTATACTTTGTTTCAGATCTGCACAGGATATTCCCGTTTCCATCACAGGTTTTATCAAATCTGTCTTAGGTATTCCAAAACTAATACCAAAGCAAACCTCTAAAGCTGATAAAGAAAAAAGACACGCCATCCACAGCGTATCCCGGATTCACATTCTGCACCATTTATGACTTCTTTTTTCTGTCCTCCCCTTCTCTGCCAAAGTCCCAAAAACAAAACCGTTTCCGGCACGCAGAATGATCACCCCCATTTCATTGCGCTCTCCACGATTCCTGCATCAACCTCTAATTCAAGACTACCTTCCTTTTCTCTCGCCGGTTCCGTTGGATTCATAGGAACAACATTCCCTACCCTTCCACGCAGACCGATTCCCGATACAATGCCGAAGAGCTCTTTCATCAACTCCTGCCGTATCTCGTTCTTCAGCCTTTCTTTCTGCCCATTCGCATATTGCTCAAAATCTTTCTTCGCATCTTCCAAGTACCGTCTATCCCCGTCACTTTCCATGTCCTCAAAAAATTTCACCAGTGCCTTTATGATCACACGGCTCTTTGGCTCCCCAGAATCCGCTTCATAATCCGCAAGTTTTTCCAGGCACTTTGCATGTTTCTCATTCAGATATGAAAAACGGACGG
>JAFVAA010000259.1 GCA_017476305.1 Lachnospiraceae bacterium | reverse complement strand
ATCCTCAAATATACCCGGATATTCCTTTGCATACGCCTTTGCCGTCCGCAGCTTGTCACGCACGTTTCCTGACAGATATTCATCTGCCGTCTGCCATCCCGCTGTGCGGTCCTCGTCGTTGTACTGCATGGGATCGACAAAAATCAGCCCCTTCAGTTCCTCTATCAGTTTCTCCAGTTCCAGATCTGCCTCTGCACCGGAAGAAAGCGAGACCTCATCCCCCTGCTTTTTTTCCAGTTCCCTGATCATTCCGCTGATGTCCGGTTCATAGAGGCTCAGCATGAACGGAAGGTTGACGCCGCCGAACTCATTCACGGAGATATTCAGTGCCTCCACCGCCGTCTCCACATGCTCCACGCTCTCCTTTGCCCGTATCGTCTGTTTCGTGAACATATCCGCCTTGGTCACCTTTCCGTCCTCGTCCACCACTTCCAGCGAACATAAAAGGGGATAATCCCCGTCGTCCCGGAAGGCGAGGGAATTTCCCCTTGAAGTGATGTACCCGTGCTTTTTCACAAAAGCATCGTAGACTGTATTCAGTTCTTCCTGTGCCTGCCTTAATTCCCCCTCGCTGCATCCTTCCGTCTGTATCGTGATCAGATGTCTTGTAATCTGCCGGATCCCGTCCAGGGACTTTATCCTGTCCATGACCGTATCCCCTACTTCCCGTAGATACATCCTGGAATCCTTCCGGTAGTACAGCCTGCCGTCCACGAATGTGTAGGTAAAGTTCTTCACGTCCGGATCCGCCGGCAGCGTCTCCTCCGCCGCTTCCCCGTCCTCGGAAAGCACCTCAAAATCAAGCATCTGCCCTTCGATGTTACTTACCGCATTCTGGAGGGCTGCATAAAGGGAGAACTCCGGATCATCGTTGACACATGTGGTATAGTTCGACTGCTCCCCGAACCGCCCTTTGTCATAGACCATCCTTCCGAGCATCATTTCCGGGTGCTCCGCAAAATAGCTGTTCACCGGTATGCCGTCCTCCGTAAAGCCTAAGTGAATCCAGTCCGGCTCCGTGACGATCTTCCTCTCACGTTTGCGGAAAAATAATATATCACTTGTGACTTCCGTCCCCGCCTGTGCCTTGAAGGTGGAATCCGGCAGACGGACAGCCCCTAAAAGCTCCGCCCTCTCTGCAAGGTACTTCCTGACCTGCGTATTCTGCTTATCGAGCGTCCCCTTTGTCGTGATGACCGCCACGATCCCGCCGGGACGCACATGGTCGATAGACTTTGCGATGAAATGGTCGTGGATTTTAAATTCCATCGGATTGTGCTTTTTGTCATACAGCTTGAAATCTCCGAAAGGCACGTTGCCGATCACCACGTCAAAAAAGTTATTCTCAAACTCCGCCTCCTCAAATCCTTTTACCTGTATATCCGCATCCGGGTAAAGCTGCCTTGCGATTCGTCCGCTCAAGCTGTCCTTCTCCACACCAAACAGCCTGCTGTCAGAAAGGCTTTCCGGCAGGCATCCAAAGAAGTTCCCGATCCCCATGCTCGGCTCCAGCACGTTCCCCCCGGTAAATCCGAATTTCTGCAGTGCCGTATAGACCGCACCCACGACCTCCGGCGGAGTATAAAAGGCGTTGGTGACTGTTTCCATTGCCGCCTTGTATTCCTGATCGGTAAGAAGCTCCTTTAACTCATGATATTCACTGCCCCATTTCTCATTGCGGCTGTCAAAAGCCTGCGACAGACCGCCCCACCCGACATAACGGGCAAGCACCTTCTGTTCCTCCGGTGTGGCATAGCGGTTCTCCGATTCGATCTGTTTTAAGGTACGGATGGCATCCATGTTCCAGCCGAACCTTGTCTTTGCACCGGCAGATTCTAACGGCAACAGATCGGCATGGTATCGGGGAGGTTTCGGAACATCCGGCTCTGTTTCAGCCGGTTCCCCCACATCTTCCGCCGGATCATTCTCCGATTCCGGTTCCCCCGTATTCCCGTCTAAATCCGTCTCCGGCTCCTCTGTATCCTCTGACAGATCCATTTCCGGCTCTGGTTCCTCTGTATCTTCCGACAGATCCATTTCCGGCTCCACACCCGTTTCCTGCTGCCCTGCACGGATATAGTCCGGTGTTCCCATCTCGTCCTTTTCGTCCGGGATAGCATATTCATCGATCACTTCATCCGCTGTTTCTTCTTCCGGAATTTCCCTTGCTGTGCTGTCGATCACATCCTCACGGTCAATATTCTCATATTCCTCTTGCAGAGGCTGGTAGTATTAGCCGGACCATACAAGTTCTGCCAATTCATGTTCTATTTTTGTCCATGAAAGATAGCCTTCCTTTTCCCCTTCTGCATCACGCCATCTAAGCCGCAGACCTTTCCCGCGAAAAGAATCATAACCGTGCAGACCATAGCCGTCCAGCGGCCAGCCGGCACCGCCCTGTCCGTATTCCTTT
>JAFVAA010000258.1 GCA_017476305.1 Lachnospiraceae bacterium | reverse complement strand
TGTACTATCGGCTGAGAATTTCCAAACAGATTCCCTACACTCTGCATAGCAGACTGCAGCATCATCTGCTTAACCATTGGATCAGAATAGTCCGGTGAAAAAGAGATTCTGGCAACTGCAAAAGGCTTTTTCAGTTCTGCCAAAGTATATGTGCTCTTTATCCCCAACAAATCACGAATCACACGAAGAATCGCTCCTGTAGCTGCTTTCTGTGGTGCATGTGCCCTCAGAACCGTCATGGCATCTAAAAGGCTTGCCTCTATATATTTCTCACGATCAGCCTCATCCACGACAAATTTTTTAACCTTATATCCTCTATCATTGACCTGTCCTGTGTCTATCCATTTGCCGCGATACTTTGCAGCTGCATCATTAGCAGCTTTATAATCAACTATGCCGGAAACTGCTTTTTCCTTATATGACATTCGATATTTTTCTTCCTCTGATTTCAGATCAATCACCTTAAAATTGCTACTTGTCCGAACAGAGTTATCCGGAAGCCTTAAACCTCCTAATGCACTAGATTTCCATGTATTTTCATCAACCTTTACAACATCACCGGCTCCCGGTGCGAACTGAATCCCTGCCTCAGTTGCCAGTTTTTGTAAAAATGGTTTTGTCAGGGAATAGAGATAGATCCACTGATTTTCCTCTTTTTTAGATCCAACCTTATATACCTGACCTGCCTCTTCGGATGTATCCGCTGTAACCAACGATACACTTACCGCATAAAAGGGATTTATCTGCCGAGTTTCCGTAAACGGAATGGCAAGATTGTAATTGTTACTTTTCTTTAGAACATCACTAACAGATAATTCATTCATAGATTTTTTACCTCCATATTGTAAATTTATGCTTGATTTATAAAGCAGAAACTGTTACAATATGGTTAGTCGTTGGAGTACCTGTCCTTTTCGGTAGGTGCTCTTTTTCCATATTGTTCATTCTGCATAAATCCAATGTAAACTCCTGAAACGCTAGGCTTATCACATATTCCTTTATGAGCTCCACTAAATACCAATGCTCTTTTACCTCCCTGCGTTTTTCCTGCTGAAAGATATACCTCTGCTTATGTACTGCACATTTATAAGCCTCTGAAAACTGCTGGTCTGTAATCTGCACATTCAGCAATTCTTCAACCTCTTTCTTTGTACTATCCATTTAACCTTTCCTCCCTATGCCAAACAAAAATATTCATTTCCATAAACTGCATATACACGCCTGCCCTGTTTGAATTCTGATTGAAAAACTAAATTGTCCGGATAGTTTTTCTGCAGATCATAGCGAAGAATCTCCTCCGCTATCTCCAAGGACCGGGAATCAGGAACACATCTTTGTGCTAGACCATTTTCAAAAGTCGCATACTGTCCTTTTTGACAAATCACACCGCCTAGCGTATTGGGATATTCTTTTGACTTCATACGCTTTATAACAACGATACCCGTCAAGATCAGACATTCGTCATACTTAGAATTTCCATTCTCCGCATAAATCAGTTGTGCCAGCCTATACACATCATCTTCATTTACTTTTACAGTTTTCTTTTTCTTTATATGCTTTTTAGTTTTTTTAGATATTGGAGTTTTAATTGGTTCCAGAGTCTCTACCGGTGTCGCTGCCTGTATTTCCGAAACTTTGACTGC
>JAFVAA010000257.1 GCA_017476305.1 Lachnospiraceae bacterium | reverse complement strand
GCATGTTAAAATTCGTCTGACATACGAGTGCCTGTACTTCTATCAGAATCGGTCTGGTTCCCTCTACGGAACACGCCACCACAGAGCCCGCCTCATGCTCCGGCATTCCCTGCAGCATGTACTCCGAAGGATTTAAAACCTCAGCCAGTCCATCGCCCCGCATTTCAAAAACGCCTACCTCATTCGTAGAACCAAAACGGTTTTTTACGCCTCGCAGAAAACGATACGAAGCCCCGCTGTCCCCTTCAAAGTAAAGCACCGTATCCACCATATGTTCCAGCACTCTGGGACCTGCGACCACGCCTTCCTTCGTCACATGACCTACCACAAAAATAGAGATGGTCATTTCCTTTGCCAAATGCATCAAAGCAACCGTCGTTTCCCGGACCTGACTGATACTTCCGGGCGCAGAACCAATCTCCTCCCGGTACATCGTCTGGATAGAATCGATAATCACCACTTCCGGCTTTAAACGGGATACCGTTTCAATCACCAAATCCAAATCCGTCTCACTTAAAAGCAGAAGTTCTTTTTCAAAACTTCCCAGACGATCTGCACGCATCTTAATCTGCCGGACCGATTCCTCTCCTGAAACATAGAGAACAGTATGCCCGGAATTTACCAATTCCTTACACATTTGCAGAAGCAGTGTCGATTTTCCGATTCCCGGATCCCCACCGACTAAAACCAGAGAACCACTCACCACGCCTCCTCCCAGCACTCTGTCAAGCTCATGAATCCCCGTAAGAACTCTCTCCTCCTCCGTGATGCACACTTCGGAAAGCTTCGAGGGAGTTCTTTGTTCGAGTGTGGGCTTTCTGCCGCTTCCCGAAGATGTCTTTATCACCGGTTCCTCTACAAAGGAATTCCATTCCCCACATCCCGGGCACTGTCCCATCCATTTGGCACTTTCATAACCGCATTCTTTACAAAAAAATGTGGTTTTCCTTTTTCCTTTCGCCATAAAACCTGTCCTAAATCTTTTTTCGCTCCTGTCCACAGCGCACCAAACAGGTTCTCTACACACCTTTGATGCGTTTCACACAGGGATACTTTCTTCTATTTTCCCCTATGCCTTTACTACACGGATACTCGATGTCTTATCTGCATCAATCTCCAGACTAAGCGGAAGCTTTCCACCCAGATTCGTCTTCATATTTCCGATATTTGCATCATCTACATACACCGTATACTCTGTTTCCGGCTCTAGTTCCAATGTAATCGAAGTATCTGTGATTCCCTCTACTAAGAAAGAAGTTTCCTGATCCGTAATCTTTAGCTTCGTCACCACGGTTCCCGGTACAGACTCGTACACAAACATCCCGTTTTTCTCTAACTTCGTAATTTCCTTAAAGGTCTTCACCTTATACAGATCTCCCTCAAACTCGAAATCTGATTTTTTCTGCTTGGTATCAAATTCATAATTTCCGAAACTAAGTGTCCCATCGCTTTCCTTGCGAATCAGTTCTTTAATCACTGCCATAACCCGTTCCTCCTAAGTTTTTTTACATGCCCATAACACTTCTCCTGCCAAACCGTTACAACACACATATCCATGTGTCTGTAACATCCCCTCGCAGACTGACTTTACTGCATATTCCCATTTAAATACAGTAACCGTGCTGCGCTGCACACTTACGCAAACTGTAACCTCGCAACATTTCCGAAAGGGAAAAAATCTTATCCTTATCATAACATATTTTCCAATATTTTTCCACTTACATTTTAGAAAAGGTGATTTTTTCTTCTTTCACGTCGATTTTAAGCGTGTCTCCCGGTTTCAGCTCCCCGGAAAGCACCTGATCTGCTAAGGCATCCTCTATTTTCGTCTGGATTGCACGCCTGATCGGACGTGCACCATAGTTTTTATCAAAGCCCTCCTTCGCAACAAAAGAAAGCACACTCTTTTCCGGCAGAATCGTAATACTCATCTGTGCCTCCAACCGTTTTTTCAGGCGGTTCAGTAAAATTCCCACAATCTCCTCTATATTTTCCTGCGACAATGTACGGAACACGAGCATCTCATCAATACGATTGATAAACTCCGGCTTAAAGATTTTCTTCACTTCCTCTAAGACCGCTTCCTTCATCTTTTTATAATCCGTTTCCTCATTCTCTGCCATCCCAAAGCCTAAATGCTTTGGTGAAATGATCTGACCAGCCCCCGCATTTGAGGTCATGATAATGATCGTATTTTTAAAGCTGACCTTTCTTCCTCTGGCATCCGTCACATGTCCATCCTCTAAAATCTGTAACAGAATATTGAACACATCTAAATGTGCCTTTTCAATCTCATCAAATAAAATCACCGAATACGGGTGTCTGCGCACCTTCTCACTAAGCTGTCCGCCATCCTCATAACCCACATATCCCGGAGGGGAACCAATCATTTTCGAAACACTGTGCTTTTCCATATACTCCGACATGTCTACACGGATAATCGCCTGCTCTTTTCCAAAAACCGCTTCCGCAAGAGCCTTGGAAAGCTCCGTTTTTCCGACACCGGTAGGTCCTAAAAACAGAAACGAACCAATCGGGCGGTTCGGATCTTTCAGTCCTACCCTGCCCCTTCTGACTGCCTTTGCCACTGCACTGACAGCTTCCTCCTGTCCGACCACCCTTTTGTGGAGCTCTTCCTCCAGATTTCTTAGCCGCTCCGTTTCCTCGGACTGCAGCTTCTGCACCGGAATCTTCGTCCAGTCTGCGACTACATTTGCCACATCTGCCTCTGTCACAGAAAGCGTCCGCCTGGAAAGCTCCTTTTCTTTTGATTCCAGCAGTTCTGAAATCCTGTTTTTACAATCATTCTGAAGCTTTTTATATCTGCTCGCCTCAGCAAAATCCTCGCTGAGAATCGCTTCCTCTTTTTTCTGCTCATATTCAGAAAGCTCCTCTTCCAAAGTCTTTAACTCCGGCGATGGAAGCTGGGTAGAAAGATTTGCCTTTGCAGCCGCCTCATCGATTGCATCTATCGCTTTGTCCGGCAAAAAGCGGTCATTTACATAGCGTTCTGTCAAACGTACTGCTGCCACGATCGCAGCATCCGTGATCTCCACTCCATGATGCTCCTCATAACGGCTCCGGAGTCCCTTTAAAATCGCTAAAGCCTCTTCCTCATCCGGCTCCTCGACATCAATCGGCTGAAATCTTCTCTCCAGGGCTGCATCCTTTTCAATATACTTCCGATACTCCTCTCTTGTCGTCGCACCGATCACCTGCATTTCCCCTCTGGCAAGTGCCGGCTTTAAAATATTGGCAGCATCGATCGCCCCCTCTGCTCCGCCTGCCCCGATAATCGTATGGATCTCATCGATAAATAAAAGAATCCTCCCTGACTGCATGACCTCACGAATCGCCCGCTTGATCCTCTCCTCAAATTCCCCACGATATTTCGAACCGGCTACCATACCGGAAAGATCCAATACAAGCACTCTTCTG
>JAFVAA010000021.1 GCA_017476305.1 Lachnospiraceae bacterium | reverse complement strand
TTCCAGTCATTAGTTTCCACTGTAATGCGTTTCCACAGCTTTTCATTCCGTTTACCGAGCTTCTGTTCTCCGGTAGCCGGGTCAATAAGCGGAATGCGGTTTCCTTCTTCATCAAGGGCATATATCTTCTTTTCCTTCTGTGCCCATGTGCCATCGGGTTTGATGCCACGCATGGTCAGCATAATGTGAGCATGGGGGTTGCCATCACCCTTATCATGCAATGCCCAGTCGGCACACATGCCAACAGAAACAAAATTATTCTGCACATACCTTCTTACAATTTCAATCCGACATTCCCTTGAAAGCTCCTTTGGAAGTGCCACTTCTATCTCTCTCGCAAGCTGTGCGTTGGATTTCTTTTCTGCCTTTTCCACCGCATTCCATAATACATTCCGGTCAGCATATTCCGGCGGAGCATGTGCCGGAAGTACAACTTCTGTAAATACAACTCCACGCTTTTTCGTAAAGTCATGAACAAGACCTGTGCGGTCATCCATGAGCTTTTCGCCGGAGCGGTAGGCAGAAGAAGCAACTGCCGATTTTCCATCGCTCCTGCCGATGATTTTTATACTGCAGTGATAAATTGCCATAGTGCATATCCTCCTTCGTAAAAAGTGCATATTCTTATGTGGAAGAACGCCGGAGGGGTTCTTCCTATGGGAAGCAGACCGTTCCGAAAGTTTATCTTTTAAAATCCAGATGCTTCCCATAAGCCTCGCAGAGTGCGCGCAATAGACAGGCTCTGCCTGTCTATAAGTGCGCCCTTCTATCTAAAGAAAGAAGGGAATCAGGAAACACCTGACTCCCCAACCTCTTCCCTAATAATGTCCGTATCCGGACTTTTCTGCATTGCCTTTGAGAAAAACTTTCCATTCATCTCTTGTTTATTTAAAAATGCAATCAGCTTAGGGATTTCCTCAAGCTCAATACATCTTCCCAGCACCGACTCCACAGCCGCACCAATTTCTATCAGACGGTGCGTACGGATTTTCCGTTCTTCCTCCTTCTGGCGTTTCTGTAGATGCTTCCTCTGTGCCTCCAGATGTTTTAACTCCTGTGCAAGTTTCTCAATTCTAGAATCCTTTTCCAGAATTCTTTCTTCGTAGGTTCTTGTAGATTTACCCATATAAAACTCCTTCCTACTGATGAACCATCAGCCATAAAAACTAATCAATTTATGTGTAATAATTACTCTGCATCCGGTGTGCTTTGCTTGTGATTAGCAATATCATTTACCATCAGATGCAGAAGCTTATCCTCTAAGGTAGCTGTGGTATTCTCTGCGAAAAACACATTTACCTTATAGGTGGTCTGTCCAACCTTTTTAGTAAAAGTGGATGTTACCTGTTCCATAGTTTTTGTCTGCTCCATAATAATTTCACCTCCTCCTTGAAATGCGAACATATGTTTGTTACAATTGAAGTATCTTTGATGGACTGCGACAACGGATAAGATAAATCTTCATGAAATCCGGCTCCTATCTTTTGGTATTAAGTAATCTTTTTTAGATAGATAAGATTACTTCCTCACCTATAGGAGAAATGCAGTCCCAAAACGGAACTGTTTTTTATAAAAGTTTTGAAAATATTTTTTGAAAGGTGGTGAATCCCTGTTGAAGGAAATGGAAAGCGGCTATTTTGAAAATGACATAATGGATGATGACTTAGCGGATGCCCTTGAACGGGAGAATGCCGCCATTCTTGAAATAGAACTTGAGATGGAAAATAAGCCAAATGTATCCGTGATACCTGAAGCATCAACACGGAAAAAGCTGAAACGTGAACTGGAACAGGAAGCACTGGCACGTCTTGAGGATTCTGCCAGAACCGAAGAAGATTTTGAAAATGTAGTTACATGGTGGAACAGACTGGATGCAAACCGTGAGCGTAAAGAACGCTACCATGAGATAGGAAGATCTGACGTTCCTTTAGAGTGTGGAATGTCACCGGATGAGATTGTAATTCCTGCTCCCATCAGCCATGTTTTCTGGAAACAGATAATGAAAGGGGATTTCCTTGATGCCATTTATAACTGCCCCTTTGAAATGCATGAATTGGTGACGGATGAAGATATTTCCAGAGCGATTTTTGCATTGAAGGATGGTCAAAAAGAGTTGTTGTACCAGCTTGCCATTAAGGGATACTCCTGCCGGATGATTGCAGTGTTTCGGGAACAAACCGACAGAAATATTCGTAAAATCCGTGACACCATGTTAAAGAAGCTCCGTAAATCCTTTATGCAGGCTCTGCAAAGCAGGGTGGATAATCGCATCTCCCTTACAAATACGGAACAGATTTTTTATGACACCTACTTGACACTGATTACGGATAAAAAGAATAAGAAAACGAAGGAAATCACAAATACCATTTGACCTTACAGGATAGTCTTGATATGATAGTAATATATTTTTAGATGATACAGATTACATTTTAAAAGATCAGATTGGAGGCTTTTATGAGTAACCTTTTTCAGAAAACCAGCTCCAGTTGGGTACGATATGACAAATATGAATGGAAGGAAGATAAAGAGGGTACGTTATACATCACACCTTCACCAGATGCGAAAGTGACTCTTTATAATCCGTTGAAGGACTCGGAACAGATGGTATTAAAGGCGGTAAATCTCGGACTGATGTGTATGGACAAAAATAATACACAGGAACAGCTGCAGAATGCCATTATGGATTTTGTTACCGTTTACGGACTGCTTGGATTTATGACCGCACTTCCTACCACACCGGATTTTATTACTTACCATGCGGTATATTTGCCGAAGAACCATTTTATCAAGGAAGAAAGCATGACCACGGAAAAATATCTTTCGTACTTCTTTCCTTTTGATAAGATTGATTTTGTGAAAAAAGGGATGGAATCTTCATGGAATACGGACGATGTGCAGATGATGGCACTGATTATGACCATGAAAAACAAACCGCAGGCAGTAATTATGAGCTTTCAGAAAAAATATGCAGAAAGGTATGACTGGCTTGTAACACTGTTCAAGGACTGGGCATTTACCTTTATGTCAAGCTTCCTCTACTATCAGGACTTTGACATACTGGATGATATGCAAAAACAGCTTTACCGTCAGGGAATGGCGGCATTTGGCGGTATTGCACCAACTTATCACATAGAACTGCTGGAGCGTCCTACCATTGTCTGGGACTTCCATTCGCTTCTGTTAGGTGTGCAGATGATGTTTTCTTTTATGCTTACAGATGAA
>JAFVAA010000256.1 GCA_017476305.1 Lachnospiraceae bacterium | reverse complement strand
GACCTGTCAGCTTTTTGCATGCATTGGTCGTCTTCGCCGGAGTCTGAGATGGTGCAGGTGATGGTGACGGTGATGGTGATGGTGATACGCTTGGAGCCTTATCTGTTTTATACAGGAACACATCATCGATACTTCCCCATGCACCTGCTGCTCCCTTGACCGTAATCACTACCTGAAGCTCCTCACCTGCCTCTGCTGCTACCGAATCCGTGGTATCAGTCTGCCATACAGCCCAGCCCTTTAAAGGAAGATCTATGGAAGCAGCTGCTTTCGTGGTCAGATTTGTCACAGACAGGCTTATGATATTTGCTGGATTCTCTTCTCCCTGTACATACATCGATGCACAGTAATATCCTGCTTTTTCTACCTTTACTGTCTGCTTTGCCGTGAAATTCACCGCATCGGCATTATAGAAATGCATTGATCCGTCGCCGCGTACCGGTGTCTCATTCCAATTATTTATGGATGTCTCTGCATTTTCCAGTGTCCATCCTTCTCCCTCCGGACCTTCAAAATCACCATTTTTCAGAATCGTATCCGGAAATACAGAAACCGCACAGGAAACCGTCTTTTCAACATCCTTTCCAAACTCATCCTGGTAAGCAGCAGTTCCGGAGATCTCATAATTTCCAAAAGCATTGATACTGTTTAACTCATCTTTATTCCATACCACACGAAGCTCTTTTGTGGAGCTGTCATTATAGATTCCGGTCACAGTGCCCGGAAGTGCAGCCTGAATCTTCGCAAGCTCTGCTGTCACATCCGAACTTTCCAAAAGAATCTCTACACTTCCATCCTTGATCGTTTCCAAACGAATGACAGGTGCTTTGGTTCCTTCGTAAATATCCTTAAATACTGTCAGGGATGCCAGAGGATTTCCTTCGAAATCAAAGAATGCCTCATGATCCTTTACGCTTCCACCGGACCACTCTTCATTCATATATGGGATTGCATAGGTGGAGCCTACACCGGAACCATACTTTTCCCATTTTTCCTCGTTTGACTTATAAATACTGTCAATGAGCTTTCCATCCTCATCATATGCATACTGTACCGGAATCCACGCAGGCTCCCAATAAAACACACCGATACCGGCACCATTTTCTACCTTATTTACAGCATCTACGACATCTCTGACCTCTGTAGCCTGTCCCTGTACAGAAACTGCATAATCTTTACAGGATCCAGTATCAAATGTGACAGCATTTCCATCTCCGTCATCATTTGTCCATCCCCATGAGGTTTCTGCCACCATCACTTTTTTATTATAGGTAGTCGCCACATCACTCAGAACTTTTGTAATATTTTCCATTGTACCATGTATGGCAGGATAGAAGGAGGATGCAAATACATCATAGTCCACATTATAGGTCTTCAGTTTCTCTGCAAATTCCATCAGTTTTCCAACTACCTCCGGATTTGTAAAATGAAGAGCTACCAAAATATCTTTGCTGACCTCACGTACTGCCTTGCTTCCAGCTGCAAAGAGCTTGCCCATATCTTCCCAGTTATCCACACCGGCAATCCCATTATTCGTTTCATTTCCTACCTGAACCATTCCGACATCTACGCCTTCATCTAAAAGCTTCTGCAAACTCTCTTTCGTAAAATTATAGAGTGCCTCTTCCTTCTGGGCTACGGTAAAGCCCTTCCATGCCTTCGGCTCTAACTGTCTGCCCGGATCTGCCCAATAGTCAGAGTAGTGGAAATCAATGAGTACCCGAAGTCCGGCTTTCGTTGCCCACTTTCCAATTTTTATGGCTTTTTCTAAATCACTGTTTCCACCACCATATCCGTTTCCATCGGCATCATATGGATCATTCCAGACACGGACTCTCACCCAGTTTACACCGGATGCCTTTAAAAGATCGAAAAATCCCTGGTCGTCAAGAACCTTTCCGTCGTTATCCTTAAAAACAGCACCACTTTCTACGATGCTGACATAGGAAGAAATATCCACACCACGCATAAAGTCCTGAGATAAGCCATCGACTTTATTGACATAAATACTCTTTTCCATCAGCTTGTTTTCAGCACGCTTTAAAGCCTTATAAGCTGCAGTAAGATCAGCTGCAGAAGCATCTGCCTTTGCCAAAAGTGTTTCTGCCGCCTGAAGAGCTTCGGAAAATGCCTTCCAGCTTTTTTCCGTATACCAGCTCTCCTTTGCAGAATATTCTTTACATTCGCTCACCAGTTTCGTCAGCTTCTCTTTTTCCGCAGATACCGCTTCATCTGCACTGCCCTTTTTCTGAAGCAGGATATCATCAAAGTTACACCAGCCTTTTTCCTGAAAATCCAATTTCAAAGTCACAGTCAGGCTTTCTCCTTCCGCTACTGCCACGGTATCTGTCACCGTCGGTGAATAAGCACCGCTATCATTCCACGCATTGATAAGAAGATCCTTTGAAACCGTTCCTAAAGTTACAGTAGAAGCCCCCATATCCCCTCCGACTGCTACCAGAGACAATCTGTAGTCTCCTGCGGAAAGTTCAGAAAATGTCGCAGTGAACTCGGCTTTCTGCGCACTTGGAGACCATGTTCTCCATTCATTTGCCTCAATTTTGTCTGAAACATCAGACGAGTCCGTCCATACAGATGTCCATTTACTGTTTTCTGAGGTTGACGAATAGTCCTCAGAATACACATTGATAAATGCATCCTCTGCGGCATTTGCAGTAGTTTTCTCTCCTTCCGGTATCGCCAAAAGCGATACTGCCAGCGTGGCAGACAAAACCCCGCTCAATGCCTTTTTCCAAGTTTTTCTCATAAAATTGCACCCTCCTTATGTTCATTTTTTATTTTGATGAAAACAGATATCAGATGATTTTCCATAACTATTCACAAGCAGAACAACAGGAAATAGTAACGATTCTCCAATATCTCTTTCAACAACGTACTTGGAATTCTAAAAACCATATTGCGCAACCGTTTGCGCTAATGACATCATACCACGTTTTGCAAATAATCACAATTATACATTTCTTATAAGTTTTATGAATTTTTTTGTGCAGATTGCACAAAAAATAAAAATAATTTATGGTCTGTTACTCCATCATTTTCCAACTGCATCTAATCTCTGCGTCAGTTTTTCATATGTGAGCAAATTCTCATCACTGTTAAACTTCACCCAATAATCGTCCTCTACCGATCTTCCATGTGTGAAGTGAAAAAGGGCATCCGGATCATAATACATCATACCTATCTTCTTTACATCAGAATTGATATGAATCCTGGTAGCAGGCACCACCCTGTCCCGCAGGAAAATCCTGAATGCATCTTTGTCATTATCATTGATTTCGAAATCAATCGGCAATAACGAACGATTGATGATTTCAAACTCTTCATAGAATCCTCCGCTAATACAAAAGCTTAAAACCGGTTCGTTTTTCTTCATAAGTATACCAGTGGCATTTTCAATAGATTTCAATCACTTCACCCCCTTAGCCCTATCGATAAATTGGAACAACATGACTTGATGTACAGTGTAGCTTTTACGGACGGAATGACAACTCCCTCCAGATCAAGCGTATCAGGCAAATAGTCAAAAATATTGATTTCTTTCTGTAAGAAACCGATTACTTTTTGATTATCCCTGTTAAATGGCTTACTATTCATTTTTTTAATACAATCCCTAAAATGCAAATCCTCGTACACGAGATCGTGTTCAAACAGCCCTAACCCAAAATCAAATAACGGTGCAATCGACCGGTCACTCATAATACCAAAATTATTTAAATGCCTGTCCTCATTCCCAACCAGATAATCAATCAAAGACATAACTACCAGATAATCCAGACAGTCAGAACCTGTAACTTCATTTAAAATTCCT
>JAFVAA010000255.1 GCA_017476305.1 Lachnospiraceae bacterium | reverse complement strand
CCGCATAATCATGATGAAGACGCATGGACTCCTGTAAATATTCCTTTAACATCTCTGCCCCGGGCGTCCCTTTCCCGATGTCTCTAATATATTTTTTCATTCTGCTGCTCATCTCCCGATCGTCTGCTCCTTTCTCTCCAATCATTTTCCACTCAACCTGTCCTTAATGCAAAAAAATTCTCACAAGCTTGTCCATACCGTTTAAAATCCTGGTAAATACAGAATCAACGGAATCCACCCCGCCGGTCAACTGCCAGTCCTCAAACCATCTAAGCCACCTCGTAACATACTCCGGATTCATATCTCCACCGGAAAGCACGGGATAGAACAGGATGAACAGGCATACCGCGAGCCCCACATAGGCATATACCCCCCATATCCATCCAGGCTTCTTTTTTACCACCTTCCTAAAGCAGTATCCTAACATCAGAACCACGAACGGAACGCTTGGAAAATAATGATAGATAAACACTACTCTGCCGATAAATACCCACGGTAAATACTGTGACAGATAACCAATTGCTAAAAATCCGCCAAGCCTGTCCTTCTTTATCACCCATTGGTACAGGATGTACAAAAACGCCGGAATTCCCGCCCACCAGACCAGAGGATTTCCAAAAGAACTGATTCCCTGATAGGTGTTTTCCGCTGTCTGCCCGGAATAGAACCAGATCGGACGCTTCATCACCGGCCATTCATACCACAGGGACGAATACGGGTGTGTAGCATCCAGATTCGAATGATAATTAAACATATTCCTCTGATTATCGAGCATCTGCTTTATCAGGCCATTTCCGGACTTATCATCAAAGCCCAGATAGGAAAGCGTATAGATGACTGCCGGAATCAGGATGAAAAAGACCACACAAAAGCCTAAGGTGATTCCTGTCTTCTTCCAGAATGTCTGTATCACATCCCTGTGCACAATGCCATCGGTAGAAGCATTTGGTGACTTCTTCGCATACAGATACTCCCGGTACCTCTGCCCCATCGTCGCAAAGAAGAGGATACAAAGACCGGCAGAGGCATAGATGCCCGTCCATTTGCTCGCCCATGCAAACCCCATCGTAATTCCGCACAGACCTAAAGGAAGCAGTGTTTCCTTTAAGGAAGAGTCAAAAAAACTCTTTTTTGTATACCAATACATGAAAAAGTACATCGTGATGATAAAAAAGGTCACAAACACATCGATCGTCGCGATCCTCGTCTGTGCAAAGTGCATGAAATCAAATGCGAACAAGGTCGTCACACACGCAGAAAGCCAGGTTTTTCCAAACATCTTCTTCGAAAACAGATAGAATACCGGAAGCATCATCACCCCGAACAGGGTTCCCATAAAACGCCATCCAAACGGATTCATCCCAAACATCCGGATCCCCAGGGAAATGAAAATTTTTCCCAAAGGAGGATGTGTGTTCTCGTAGCAGTACAGGTCATGAATCATCTCGAATGCAGTTCTGGCATGATAGATCTCATCAAAATACGTGCCGGTCTCATAGCTTCCGTGGCCATCAAACTGCTCTGTTTTCGTAAGCGAATCAGGTTCATCGAACAGGTTTTTATAATCCCCGGCATTCACAGGAACCAGTTTGTTTTGATCTTCATCCGTAAATGCCAGCTCTATCATACTGTCATTCATCGTGTTCTGTGCCGGCGCGATCTTTATCAGTCTGGCAGTGACAGGTAAATCCTTACTATTCCAGCAAAATACCGAACCGGCATCCCATGGAT
>JAFVAA010000254.1 GCA_017476305.1 Lachnospiraceae bacterium | reverse complement strand
TTTTTACCCAAAAGTTTTTTCCCCTGGGCAATTATTCCTGACTTTTATTTCCACCCGTTGTTTTATTTACGAGGTACCAGCTTAACCTCCGCCTATATTTTGGCTTTAAATCTTCCATAGCGGAGACCACTGATATCCACCGTAGTCCTTCCCTCCGTAATCAGCATTGCCATCTGCTCTCCGACTGCAGGTGCAATTCCAAAGCCATGCCCGGTAAAGGCACAGGCTACCACGAGTCCCGGTACCTCATCCACAAAGCCGAGCACCGGTACCCCGTCCTGACAGATATCGATATAGCCCGCCCATGTCCGAACGATTTTCGCATCCCTAAGCTCCGGAAAATATTTCATAATCCCCCTGCAGATGCACGGGGCAGTGATTGCCGCATTGCCCGGTGAATTTTTTGAACCGATATTTTTATTATTCAGCTCAATCCCGGAAGAACCACCAAAGACAAAGGAACCATGATCCGATTGATGCCCGTAAAAATCTGCCTCTGCCGTACCAAGCATCTGTGGAAACATCGGTGGTTCCGCCTCTGTGACCAGACATTCCATCAGCTCCTGATGCATCGGCACATCGACACCTACGGTTTCTAAAATCTTTCTGGATGCATAACCTGCTGCCACCATCACATATTCGCCCTCATAGACATCCTTTGACTCTGTGATTACTTCCCTTACCCTTCCCTTCACTCTCCGAAGCGTCTTTACCGGTTCCCCCGTAATAAACCGGGCGCCCTGCATTCTCGCCTTTCGGTAAAATGCCAGAGTCGTAATCATCGGATTGGCATGACCGTCTGTCGGACACCAGCTGGCTCCTATCACCTCATCTGACAGATGCGGATTGATTCTTTTTACCTCATCCGCACCCACCATCCTGACATCCAGTCCACATGCCTTTGCCCGGTCGGTCAGTCCCTGCAGTATCTCTAAATGCTTTTCCGTCTTTCCTAGTCTCAGATTCCCTTCCTTGTGGTACTCGCAGTTCACCCCTAACTCCTCAGAAAGTCCCGGCCACAGCTCTTTAATGCCATACATCGCCAGCGGAAGCTCTCTCGGATCACGTCCTGACTGTCTGACTCCTCCACCATTCCGGCTGGAGCCTCCGTTTCCGATATGATCACTAGCTTCTAAGACGATTACGGACTTTCCACGCTTCGTCAGATAGTACGCTGTCGCACAGCCTATGATTCCACCGCCTATAATCACTACATCTGTCTTATTTGCTACTGCCATAAATCCGTCACCTCCTCATTTCCTAAAACCTTCATTTCAATCGGCCGCATCGGAGATCTGGCTGATGCCGGCTCTAACTCTGCCGGGGAAATTCCAAGCTCCCCCGCCACAATTCCCTTCACCCGCCTCGCACAGGTCTGCCCCTGACAAAGTCCCATGCCGGTTCTTAAATATCTCCTGACCTCTGTAATCGTCCACATGCCATCATGTACCGCCCGCCTGATTTCTCCCTTTGTCACCTCTTCACAGCGGCAGATCAGCATATCATCATCCGGCTGTGGAATAAATTCCCCGATATCCTTTGATTTATCTACTATCGCATTCATATCTGTCTCCCTTCTCTCTGCTCAAGGAACTGTCACAAAATAACCTGCAGTATTTTACAAGCAGAAATACCTTTTACGCAAGCATTTCAGCTTGCAAAACAGCAGGTTTTAATTTGTGACAGTTCCTAAGTCAAAACTCCATCCAAACTCCTCCAAAATTAAGAAGCAAAAAATCTGGCTGACATCGCATATTCCTTTGGAACCCGCATCGTAAGCAGATTCGTATGATCATATGCCTTTAC
>JAFVAA010000253.1 GCA_017476305.1 Lachnospiraceae bacterium | reverse complement strand
TGTCAGTTCCTCCTCCGTCACCATCCCTCTGATTTCGTAGGGAGAAACCCTCTCTAAAGACGCTTTTGCTTTCTGCAGCTCCGGAAATTCACGAATAAGCCTGAAATCCACCAAATCGGTCTCTCTGTTAAAATGAACATAAGTCTCCCTGTCAAAAACCGTAAGCCCGATCCTTTGAATCTCCTGAAAAAATTTGTGCCTCTCTTCTAAAATGAACCTCTCATCCGTCATCATATGTGTAATATAACCCAAATAAAGTCCCGGAAATCTCTGCTCCTCCCCTTCATGCAGAAGCCAAAATTCCTTCATACGCTGTTCAAATTTCTCCACGTTTCCTCCGGCATCAAAACTACCGTCCGGAATATCATCTCTGAAATGCGTATGAAGCTTCATTTCGCGCTTATATCCCTTCCGGGCCATGATTCCATCATGACAGATATTTCCTGCCACAAAAAGATCCTCCTGAAACGGTAATTCCATATCAAAAGAATAGCTCCATTTTTTATTTCCTAATTTTTCATATATTTTTTCAGCCACCAAAAGATGAACCATCGTTCCCGCCATAATCCTTCTCCTCTGTCCCACTGCTGCAATTCCATTCTCTTCCAATGCCTACATTTCTGGCACGAACTCTTTTGCTGCAAATTGTAACCAGCGCAGCAAACGAATCTTTTCCCGGCCAGATTAAATATTTCTGCACGCATAACATCCATGCTTACTCCCCGCACAATTCGTACAATCCTGTCCCATCAGATGAGATACATCCTTCTTTAATACCAGATACATTCCCACACAGCTTTTGAGCGGAGACATATTTCCATTTTCCATAAGCGAGACTCCCACAGGAGAACCGTCCAATACTTCAAAAATCTGCCGGACAGCCTCTATAGACATCCCATAGAACCCCGGTCCGAAAGAATCCGTTACAAAAGACGTTTCTCTTACATTATGCTTTCTGAAAAGATAAGCTCTCGCATGCTCCCGTCCGGCATCTAAAAACGATACCAGCCAGTTTTCCAGATAATACTTTTCTAAAAGAGAAAGCTTCTCAATATCCCCCGCTGGTTCCGGTGCATGAAAGGTATACAGATACCCCGAGATCACATCCGCAGCCTCTAATTCTAAATGTTCTAAAATAGGGCAGGCAATAAAATATTCTTTCCCGAAGTGCAATCCATCCCTCATCACACATTTTCCCGAAAACGGCTGTAAAAGGATTCGAAGCACAGCATTTTCAAAAAACATCTCGTATATATACAAGGCAACAACCTGATGCTCCTCTATGGTTTCCGTATCCATTTTCAAAAACCCGCTTTTTTTCTCCAAAAACAGCTCTGCTTTATCGTGCAGTTCCTCTAAAGACACCGTCAGAATTTTACTTTGTTCTTCTAATTCTCCCAAAATCTTCGAATGTGTTTTCTTTCCGTCCGTTTTATTTGCAAGGAATGGATAAATCATAGGCCTTTTAGAATATCCTTTCTATCATAAATCAATGAAAACAAATCCTCAATTTACAATATTTTTCAAAGCCGACATGCAACTATATACAAAGTTAAAATTATAGTTAAATTATAAATTGAAAATTATTTTTTAAAAAGGCTTGACCTTTTAACAAAAATATTATATAATATATATCAGTGCTGAAATAGCTCAGTTGGTAGAGCACTTCACTCGTAATGAAGGGGTCGAGGGTTCAAGTCCCTTTTTCAGCTCTAAAAAGCCTTTGTTTGAAGGCTTTTTCTTTTTCACTTTTTCTTTTTCAAAGGAAAGCTCTCCACTGACCTTTCTCAAAAAATTGGAAGACTGCCGTCATCCGTTCCGGGAATTCCGACAGCTTTGACCCACATTTTAAATCCCTGAAAAGCAAAGAGCCCTACAAACCTCTTACGAACCTTCGCTCGCTGTTC
>JAFVAA010000252.1 GCA_017476305.1 Lachnospiraceae bacterium | reverse complement strand
GAATATTCCCGTGATCTTGGATAGTTCATCTTGTAATGCAGAAAGTTTGTCCTCCAGCTTTCTGATCTCCTTTGCGGTACTCTCCAGCTTTTTATGCGTTGCATAATACTTGTTAAAGCGTTTAGATAAGTCAGGTTCCACAGGTTTTTGTGGTACATCGGCTTTCTGCACTTCCTTACTCTCTGCTCTCACCGGCGGTTCCTTAGTAGTCGTGGCAATTTTTACTTCTTTGATCGTGTCTCTTAGTCTTAAAATCACCTTATGCAAGTGCTGAATAGCGTCCCGTAAAATCCTGTTAAATCTGGCAGGAGCCTTACCATATCCCCTGATGGATTCCTTTGCCGCCTCCATGATCTCCACCTGCTTGATTCTCTTTATCTCCGCCTGTGGCACACCCTCCACAAGCGCCTGGTCTGCGATCTGGTTCCATGCCGTCCGAAGTTCATTAGCTGCAATAATCTCGGCTTCCTTCGGGTTATTTTTCCCGACCTTCAGCATCGGCAGATACACTTCCTCATCATCAAAGATCGTCAGCTTTGGATAGTTCTCAGGAAGCAAGGTATTGATGTAATCCATCATATAAACTTTGGCTTCTTTTAGAAAAGCCTTTGATTTGAATTGCTTGTCCTTTGCGGCGAAAATATCACGCTCATAAATCTCGCCTTTCTTAATGATATAGCAGCCTTTTCGGATATTTCCATCTTCATCCAGTATCTCTTTCTTTGTTCGGACATGCCTGCCACTCTCATCATAGAACATATTTCTTGTAGCTATTTTTTCATTGACCACCTCCTTGCGCTGCCGCTCTGAAAAGATCAGATGTATATGATAATTCGTTTTCTTTTTGTTATGATGGAGAGCCGCTATACAATCCACACCATACTTTTCTCTGAACCTTTCCACAACTCCTCGGAGCAGTTCCTCCGGATCTTTCTCAGTAAGCGGTTCCGGTAATGCTATGATCAATTCCCTCCCTTCAATACACTTGCCCTTAGTCCCGCTCTCCTTATAGATACGCATATTTTCCTTCGCAAGCTCTCTCCAGAAAAGCTGATCAGCAGTATCATAAACTGCATATAGATACTCCTGCCTCTTTGGATTTGAAATATAATCTATCCTGCCTTTCAGATCGTGCAGCTTGCTCTCCTGCACAAACACATGTCTTTTTATGATGCTCCTCCTTCGCTTTTACGCTTTCAGGCATCCGCAGGATGCGCACGGAAACATCCGGCGGATGTTTCCCATATCGGGATGGGGTGTATACCCCATCAGCCGATATGTCCGGAAATTGCATTTTAATTTCCGGCAAGTATCTGGACGCTTCCGTGGCTGCCGGTGACAGGCTCCGTCCAGATACCTGGTCAGCGATAGTCTGACCAGCAGCCCCCCGCAGGGGCGAAATATCCAGAGCATAAACCGTCAGGTTTGTGCGATGGGTGTATTTCGCTCTCAATCGCCGAGGGCTCTTATATATGTTCTTTTCCATGATCTTCTCCCGCATTTGCCTTTATTTTGCTGCCTTAAACGGCAGCCCTTTCTTTTGTACTGGTCGCAAATTGCTACTATATTTTTGCTTTCATATCAGGCTGAATATGACAAAGCCTATCGACAGGGATATATGGGAATGGCTTCATGGAAAAGAAGAAACACAGACGATATCACTCAATTCTTTTCTGATCGAGGAGCTTCG
>JAFVAA010000251.1 GCA_017476305.1 Lachnospiraceae bacterium | reverse complement strand
GATGTAATCTCCCTG
Source organism: Lachnospiraceae bacterium (assembly GCA_017476305.1). GTDB lineage: Bacteria > Bacillota > Clostridia > Lachnospirales > Lachnospiraceae > Butyribacter. The sequence goes on along the minus strand of JAFVAA010000251.1, from coordinate 2,830 downwards.
AAAGACCTCACACCTTCCTTTTCTAAATGCCCGAATCGTACTCTCTATGACCTGCTCACTTCCCTCAGCAGCAATCACACGGTTCAGCTCCAGCATCTGTACCCAGCCCTTTTCAAAACCGGCACCGGCATCATTTCCATGGATATGTCCCTCTGCCACATCTTCGATCCTTTTTCCCTCCAGGACTGCCTTTACTGCCGCCAGAATATACGGAGACCAGTCAATCCTTGTCCCAATGAGTGAAGTCGTCGGTGCCACATCGATCATATCCTGATTATAGCCTACATGGTATACAGGATGATCCGTCTCTGCATTTTCACAGGCAACTGCCGGTCCTATCGTATCGGAATGCTGTGAAATAATCACGCAGCCTTCCTCGATCATCTTTTCTGCCATCTCTTTCTCTAAAGAGTACGCAGTCCATGCATTCGTATATCGTACACGCATCCTCGCAAAGCTGCACTCGGAGCGCACTCCCAGGAAAAATGCAGTGTACCCCGAAATCACTTCTGCATAGGGATATGCCCCCACGTAACCCACGACAGCCTCCTCCTCCGTGATTTCCCCACTCGCTATCATCTCATTTAACTTTAAACCTGCCACCTTCCCGGCGATATATCTGCCCTCATAAATCTCGCCCATAAAGGTATGATAATTCTCATAGACAGGCGCTTCATTTGCATTATTGCATGTCGCCTGGCAAAACTGCACCTCCGGATGATTCTTCGCCACCTTTTTTGCGATTTCCCCATAACCAAAGCTGTTCGTGAAGATCAAATCACAGCCGTCCTTTACCAGCTGCTCTAACACCTGCTCTGCCTCTGTATAGGGCACATTGTTCTTTTCCTCTATTTCCACCCGCTTTTCATATTCCAGGTTGACCGCATCTCTCGCACGTATAAAATTTGCAGTATACGGTGTGGCTCCATCTCCATCAAACACAAAACCAATCTTTATCCTATCCTTTCCTCCTGTCTGGGATTTCTGTATCAGATATCCCCCTAAAAACAAAAGGATCGTGACCACAGCTGCCAAAAAAGCAGCCAGATACCTTCTTTTTTTCTCACTCATCGGCGTCCTCTCCCCGTTCCTTCTCCTGATAGATAGCATTGATATCTATTTTCTTTTCATCCAAAAGCTTTAAAAAAATGTCTAAAAGCTCTGGATCGAACTGCGTTCCCCGGCCATTATGAAGCTCCGAAAGAACATAATCAAAATCCTGTTTCTTTCGGTATACACGGTTTGCCGTCATCGCGTCAAAAGCATCTGCAATCGCTATGATCCTGCCGTAAAGAGGAATCTTCTCCCCGCTCAGTCCATCCGGATATCCACGTCCATCATACCGCTCATGATGATATCTGGAACCCTCTACCACATGATCGATCAGGGTAAAGTCTTTTAGAATCTCTGCCCCCTTCGTCACATGCGTCTTCATCACGGCATATTCCTCATCCGTCAGCCTGGCAGGCTTATTTAAGATAGAATCCGGAATTGCGATCTTTCCAATATCGTGAAGTAGTGCCGCTTTTCTTAAATTCTCCTGCTCTGCCTCTGTAAAGCCATATTCCCTTGCAATCATGACCGAATACTCAGAAACCCGCTGGGAATGCTTGCTCGTGCGTTCGTCCTTCGCATCTACCGTCTTTGCGATTGCCAAGATCGTCTCATTTCCCATCTGTACCTGCTGCATCGCAAGCTGCAGTCTGCCCTGCTGCAGCTCAATGGTCTTCTGCAGCCAGGTTCTCGTAATAAACCAGCTGAACCATCCGATGAAAATAACTGCTACCACGACCATATATACGATAAACCAGGAATTGTCATAAATAGACTTTTCCTTCCGGAAACGGTACGTACTTTCCTCTACCACCCTTCCCGTCCTACTGCTCAGGATCGCCAGATGAAATACGTATTCCCCGGAATGCAGGTTCGTATAAACGATATCGGAGAGCTCACTCTGCGTAACTACCTTCCTTTTCGTCTCCAGCCCTTCCAAATAATAAGCGACCATCGGATCCTCCAATGTGTAATTGACGATCTCCGGGACGAAGCTGATCTTTTTCACATCTCTTTCTACGGTAAATTCCGTCCCTCGCTCTATAGGATAAAATTTATCATCCAGCTCCACCCTTGACACCATCAGACGATACGATCTTTTATCCATACGGTAGGCATCCAGATTGACCTTAAATACTCCCCTGTCCGTCGAAAGATATGCATCCTTCCCACTGTCCGTCACATTCCATGCATTTGCAGTCAGGGCACCCATTAATCCCATCTTCGCATTTAAGAGCTGATAATCCATCTCCCCGCCCGCTAAAAGCTTCTCCCGGTCCACCACATAGATTCCCGCACTTCCATATACGAACAGCTCCCCGTCCTGATCCAAAAGGATATCATAGTTGTTATAATAAGGAAAATTCTTTAGAGGTCTCACCTCTTTACCACTTAGATAGCTGATTCCATTACTCGTCACGATAAACGCATTTCCTTCCGTGATATCCGGAACGAGCCGTAAAATGACTCCCGAATCAATTCCATCCCCACGTTTGACACGGGCTGCCAGCTCTGCCTTTTCCCAGCATTCTCCCTTTTCTATTTCAATGATTCCATTTCCATCCGTTCCAGCGAAGAGATGTCCTTCCCCTGCTTCCAGGAAACACAGGATCTTTGCAAAGCCAAGCTCTTTCCCATATGGAATGGTTCGTAAAACCTTTCCATCTGCTAAAAAGCTCAGTCCATTCTCCCCTCCGACTGCAATCGTATGATCCGAAAGCTCCTCACACACCCGCACACGATTTCCGATGCCATACTCCTCTGCCTCATAGGACGT
>JAFVAA010000250.1 GCA_017476305.1 Lachnospiraceae bacterium | reverse complement strand
TCAAAAGCGTCAGCACGTCATCTGCACTCGCAAAGGTCTTCATGTCATTGGTAAACTTTTCCGTATTCACTGGAACCTTTTCCCCTGCGATCATACGGATTACCCTATCCCGAAGCCCGTCAAAGTCCATCTCGATATAGATCTTTAGTGCTTCATAGGTTTCCGCCTTCGTCCAGTAGCTGTCATAATCATGTCCGGTCATCGACATCACCACGGAACGTGGGTTATAGATTTCCATCCCCCTTATGAAATATCCGTCATACCACCGCTTCGTTTCATCAAAAGACATCTCATACTGTCCACACAAATCCTTTACCTCGTCCTCCGTAAATCCTGTAAACTCCGCAAGCTCCCTCTGGTTGGTCATGCTGTATTCCGTAAACATATTTAGTGCTGAGTGCTCCCCGTATTTTTTAATCGGCAGGATCCCTGTCATATACGCCAGAGCCACATAAGGCTTATCCTTCAAAATATTTCTAAGAAAATCCAGATACCTTCTCTGCTCCTCACTCCCCCATGCTTTCACCCGAAATACCGCATCCCATTCATCGATCAGAAACACAAACGGTGTCTTCGTCTGACTGTAAATATCATTAAAAATTTCCAAAAAATCAGAAGAATCAAACCACTCGATTCCAGTCAGCTCTCTGTCTGCCTCGGCAAACAGCTTCTTTCTTATCTTCTCAATCATATCCTCTATCGTATCTGCACGATCCAGATAATCACGCATATTTAGCTGAATCACATGATATTTATTTAAATGCTCTCCAAACCCCATCTTTCCTGCGATCCGGTATCCGGAAAAAAGCTCACGCGAATCACACCCCCTGCTATAATATGCACAGAGCATATTCAGTGCCATCGACTTTCCAAAGCGGCGCGGACGGCTCACGCACAGAAAGGCACTCTCTGTACCAAGCAGTTTATTTGTAACCGCCATCAGTTCTGTCTTATCCACATAAATCTCACTCTTAACCGCCCTTTGAAACATCACATTATCCGGATCAAAATAAATTCCCATCCTGTACCTCCCTGTCAATAGCTAGAGGATTTAAGCCTCTGTATACGTATTAAATAAGTTCACTTTCTTTAGTATAGCACAGCTCCTTATAAAATACAATCCCCTTTATAGAAAAATATTCTCTCATAATCCAAGCAACTCGTTGTAAGCGTGGGTTGATATTTTCCCATGCTATTTTTAACTAAGAGAAACCTCCCTGCACTGCTCCAACCCCAACTCGGCAACACGCGAATTACTTTTGAAATATCAGAAACATTTTCAGGAAATTTTTCTTTAGGTATTGTTGCACCAGATAAATAAGCAATTCATTTTTTCGCAAAAATCGGCACAAACTGCATACGTGGATAATTTTTATGTAATACAGAATATGCTTCCCTGTTGATAATATAAAGTGGTTCCAATATATGCTCTGCTTTTGGTCCTTCAACCTCCGTTCCTTCTTCCATGATAGGACCTGTCATTTCATGGGTGCGGTTTAACCCATATAGCTTTTCTGCCTGTTCCCTGCTCATCCGGTACGGCTCATGGAGCGGCTGGTACCGCTTCATGCCACAGGTCTGACAGGTATCAATCAGCTCCCCGTCATTTTCCTCCATGAACCCGGAAAATTCATGCTCCGGCATAATTTGCCAGCAAATATGCGCTCCCCTCCTCGTAATCACTTCCAGAAAGTCCCTCTCTGTCGCCAGACCGGAGTTTATCAGTAAGTCCCTGACCTCATCTGCCACTGCATAACCCAGCATCATCATTGCATACTTTCTTTTGCCAAATTCCGACTTCGGTATCCGATAATTACGATTCTGTACCTTTCCAATCTGAATCGACCAATCCGGCTTATCACAGCAGTATCCGGCAAAGTCATCCGGAGTGCCATCTTCATAATCATAAGCCAAGTACCAAAAATTTACCCTATAGGCAACCGCTTTTTCATAATCTGCCTTTTCATATGTTATGAATATTTCAATCTCATCTATGTACATAACTGGTTTATCATTCATGATTTCATCATCATTCCTCTTATCAGGATATTTTAAAGCCAACTCATGCGCATAATCATAAGTCTTCGTTCCTAACGGAATCCGGTATAGCTCCATATCTTCATCAATACAGTATTTCTTACATTTTTCTCTAAAATCATTGTATATTCCAACTAAAGACTCATTGGTAAATGTACATTCTATACTAAATGTTGCGTACTGTTTCATTCTTCCCACGTCTCCTCTAAATATTTTAAAGCATATTTTTTTAGTGCGGGCATATCTTTATAAACACCTTTAATATACTGCTTCATTTTCTTTTTTGTTATTGTATCATAGCCCTTCCCTGCCTGTGGAAACTTCTTTCTCCATCTGTTGGTAATTTCCTGATGAAGCTTTTTTTCAACAGGAACTGACATCATCTGCCCTTTAGATACTTTCTTCCCGTTAACTTTAAAATGCCCTGTCTGTAAAAATCTCCCTTCTATTACATGATGAACCTCCACCCCTTTTGCTCCCTTTGTTACCTTTTTCACCTTATTGTACGTCCCTATCGTCAAATGAGTTGCATCCTTGAAATCATCAGCCTTACTCGCAACCTTAAGTAATTTTTTCCCGCCCTTAGCCGCATAGGAACCCGGCACAAAGGGAATAAACACAGATCCTACATCCCATGCAAGAAACCCTAAATTAATCCACGATGGTTTCTTTATCAAATCAACAAAATCCCATCCTATGCTCATAATATCAATCACTGTTTCAACTGCATTACCAGAAGAATCCGCATTCATCACAGGATTGTTCATCGCATATGTAAATAAGTTCGGGCAGGAAATAGAGACAAACATCATAATATCTGTTCATCAAGTAGTAAAATCCCGTCTCTGTGTCATAATAATAACTCTTATATCTAATCGGATTTGCTTCTGCGACACTCTTATCCCCTAAAATATTGATAACCTTTCCCCATGCATCATATATATATTCCGCAACCAGGTTCTTCTCGTCATCGTAAATGCCCACAACATCATCCGTGACATTCTTTTTATAATAATATGAATCTCCATCCAACACAAAGCCGGCAACATACCCATCTACATCATATATATACCAGATTTCATGCTCCTCGTCAAACTGATAGACCAAATTGGAATCATCATAATAATAAGATGTTTTCCGACCATTTACATTTTTTGCAATCCTGTTTCCGTCATAATCATATTGATACGTAATAAAGTTTGCCCCACTATGTACCTCTGTTAATTGTCTTCCAAATGACCACTGCAGTCGCATTCCATCTCTATAAACAAGCGGATTACCTATTTTATCATATTGAATTTCTTGCCTGTCAAATTCTGTTAATAAATCGCTCCACTCATCACCGTAATCATAATTACAAACATCCAGCAATCCGTTTTCATTTAGCTTGTCTTCTTCCAGATAATTATATTCACATACTTTCGATAAATTATTTCCCGCACCATATTCATAGATATACGTTTTTCCTGTTCTACAATTATTCTCTCTTATCAGCCGATTTTCCCTATCATATACATATGAACATATCAGCCGGTCATTCTCGCTCACACTTACAATATTGCCGTCTTTATACTTATATTCAAATTTGCTCCCGTCACCAAATGCTAATTCAGATATCCCCCCGCCACTTTTATAAGCATTCATTTCGATGATATTATCCGAACCATTTGAAATGATGTACTTTTTCCGGTTATCCTTAACTTCTACAATATTCTTTGAATGATCAATCAATTTTCCGATTCGCCGCTCATCATTTGCTCCATAATACTTCGTAGTCTTTTTTCTTTCCGTACCGACACGATATTCTGTGACCGTTTTATCATCATCCTCACACTGTGTCATGGAGAATTTATTATCCACCGCATATTTCTTAATATCAGAATCATTTTCCGATTGAGACATATTATATACATGCCCATATCTAAAATCAATAATCTTGCATACATCCCCATCCTCATATACCCATTGATATGCCGGATTCCCATTAATACTATTAAAGAGCATATTGCCATTTTCATCATAATGGTATTCAATAACATTCCCATTATCATAAGTTATCTTACAGAGATTATCATCCGAATATGCAGCATGAAAAATTTCTTTTTTGCCAATGGACATTTTTATCAGATTTTCAGAATCATCATAGTTGAAATAATATTTAAAACCGTTTTGAACAATTTCCTTCGGCAATCCTCCCTGTACTGAACATAAAATACCTGATGAATAATCTTTTTCCGCTCTCTTTTCATTATCTTTATATCGAACTATATTTTCAGTTGATTCTCCTAGCATGTTTTGTGCTTCTACATTTGTATTGAACTGCAATACCAGCAATGTACATACAAGCAAAAAAGCCACCCATTTCTTTCGTTCCATATTTTTTATTCTCCTTTCAAACCATACAGCCATCGACAATCGTTTGCCACCTGCTGATAATACTGCAGGCGGCAAACCGTTAAAAGTATTTAATGAAACATTCCTTGACGATACATGGCACTTGCAATAACGCAGCTAAAGCAATGCTGACCGCAATACACACACCGACTGTTTCTATATTCTTCCATATACATATGATGTATATTAGACTACTCGCGAATAGAATAAAAATGGTATCTTTTCGATATTCTTTCACCTCGTCTGCATCCAATCTCCTATTCTCTGAATCAATCGGACTATGGACTGCTAAACTTAGGACAGAGATAAGAAAAGCCACATCCCATTCGCGTCCATACGGAAAAAACCTCACACTATATAAACATCCGGCTAATGCCACACAGGATAAAATCATACATAACCACGCATATTTTGCATGATAACCACCGCTATACTTACGCAATACCATAAATGGAAAAATGATCAAAATACCCTCACGTATCATCCCGACCATTCCGCTGAACAGAAGAAACAGAAAAGTAGGAACTATTGAAATAAAAAAGCTGTAAACTGCATATGTATATAATTCCTTTTCCGTTTCCCTGATAGCGTTCTTCTTTATCAGCCATTCACTTATCAAATCTGCCACCGAAGAAATCATTTTGACTTTTTGAAACGAGATATTTCTTTCGGCATTTTCGGCTGATAAAATACAAAACACGATGTTGAATTTGCATCTGCACGCAAAATCCCTTTTAAAGTCTTTTCTACCACTTTAGCTAATGGTGCCAC
>JAFVAA010000249.1 GCA_017476305.1 Lachnospiraceae bacterium | reverse complement strand
TCCGCTGGCAATCGGCGAAAACGGTACAAAACCGATATTATTCTCCATGCAGTACGGAATGATCTCCGCCTCGGAGTCCCGCTCCACCATCGAGTAGATGTTCTGAATTGCTGCAAGCGGTGTAACCTGCTGTGCCCGGTCAATGATGTCCACGTCCACCTGAGAAAGCCCCCAACCGCGGATCAGACCTTCATCAATCAGTCTTCCCATCGCCTCTGCTACCTTTTCCACAGGAGTACTGTTCATTCTATGCAGATAATAGATATCCACATAATCTGTCTGAAGCCTGTCGAGTGATCCTTCCAGATGAGAGCGAATCGTCTTATAAACGCTGCCAAAGCCAAACCCGTGCATCATCAGCTTTGTGGCTATTACCACATCGGCCCGCACATTCTTAAGTGCCTTTCCGACGATCAGCTCATTATGTCCAATGCCGGACAGATTCGGGCTGTACACCTCCGCCGTGTCAAAGAAAGTGCAGCCATGCTCATAGGCATTTCTGATCGCCTCTATGCTGTATTGTTCTTCCGGGATTTTTCCGTACCCGTGGGAGAAGGCCATGCAGCCCATGCCCACTTCCGATTCTTCGATGTCCCGTAACATCCTTGTTTTCAAAGATAGTCACCTCACTTAAAAAATCCGTTTACGCCGCCGAGAACGATGCGGTTTGTCATATTGATCACGTCCTCAAGCGGCATTTCTTTCCGTTCTCCACCCAAAGTCTGTAAGAGACCAGCACCGCATTGTTGATAAACTCCATCAGCATTCGTTTTTCATAGAAAGTCAGCTTCTTGTATTTCTTTGATTTGCTCCAGCTCTCATCGTTGACTTGATCTGTCATCTCATCTCGTATGGCTCTATATGTTCCGCCGCAGGTGATCTTTTCGTATGCCAATCCCTGCTCTGCCGAAAAGAGGAAAAACTCCCGATTTACTATATCCAAATCATCCGGCAAGGAATAGTCCTTTACCCGCTCCAAAAATCCTGCGGATAGTTCCACCTGCATTTCCGCAAGCAGCGCGTCTAATGTTTCATAATAGGTGTAAAAGGTCTTTTTATTGATTCTTGCCCTGTCGGAAAGCTCCTTGACGGTGATTTTTTCATAATCCTTTTCACAGATCAGCTCTTCAAACGCCTTCTTGATCCCTTCGATTGTCTTTACGACCCTTAAATCTTCATGCCCTGTCAGTATCATCTTCACACCTCATCTTAATTTCATTTCAGTCTTTAAGAAACTATAGTTACATTATATCAGATGAGGCACTTGAATTCAAGGGCTTCACAGAAAACGAGTCAGAACCGAGATATTTCCTATATATGCCTCGAAGGAAAATAATGCTCAAAAGAAAGATCACAATCTCCGAAACAGGGAAGGCAAACCACACCACGCTTGTGTTATGCGTTAACGCTAAAAGCGCCGCACTGCCAACAAGCGTTACTGCCTGTACAATACTGACGATCAATGCCTTGCTGCTGTTATTCATCGCCTGGAACACACCGCTCATCATAATGGTCATGCCGGAAATAATCGCTGTGATTCCGATGATACGAAATGCCGGAATACCAATTGCAAGCATCTCATCCGTTGCTGAGAAAATGCGGAGCAGGAGAGCCGGAATCGTCTCATAAAGGATGGTTCCTATCACCATAATTCCAGCACTGGCGGTCATGGCAATCTTGATGAGCTTCCTCACCCTCTCCTTATACCCGGCTCCCATGTTGTAAGCCACCACGGAAATAATGGTATTGCGGATGCCCCATACAGGCAAAGCCACAAAGCTACGCACCCGGTTGTAGATACTGTTACCTTCTTTCCACCGCATCTACAGGACAAACCGTCATACAGTTACCACAATGCAGACAGTGTTCCTGTTCAATCACAAACGCCATTTCGTCCTGAATGATACAATTCTGCGGACAAACCGATGTACAGCTTCCGCAACCGATGCATGTGTCAGTAATGAAATATCCCTCTGCCTTTTTCTCCACTCCGCCGAAGGAAAACGATGCACGCTCTATCGGTTTCTTTGAAAAATCGAACCACTCACCGCTACCCTCATAAATCCGGAACACCGTCAGAGCCTGCATGGATTCTTCTGTCGGATAGATTCCTTTCATATAGGGATTCTTCTCGAACAATCCGGGTATTCTTTCGTTCCCAAGTTCACGCACCTTGCCGCGAATGGATACCGCCACGCTGGACATGGTATCCTCACCCTTCATCGCAGTCAGGGCAAGAAACTCTCTTTTTTTCAAGCGGTCGTAAAAGCCTTTACCCTTTGCCGTAAGGAAATACAATCCATTTGCATCACTGTCCATCATATCGATTGCTGCCGTCACAGGAAGACCGTTGTCATCGACAGTGGCTACAATCGTTCGATGTATTTCATTCACTATATAGTCAAGATAGTCTTTTGCTGTCACGTTTACGCCTCCTTAGAAAAGGACTCCGAAGCAGTCTGCCCCGGAGTCCCGTTTTGTCAGGCTTCTTTTGCCAGAATATCCCGCATTCCCGTCCTTAAATCCGCTATGGTGTACTTTTTCATTTCATCCTCCATAGCTTTTTGAATGTCTTTCAGCTTGTCATCCAAAAGGGCATGGATGTTTCTTCCTACAGGACATTCCGGACTTGGGTTTTCATGGAACCGGAACAAGTCTCCGCCCTCTACAGGCTCTATGGCCTGATATACGTCATAGAAGGATATCTCCGACAGTTCTCTTGTTGGCGAGATTCCGCCGGTTCCTCTTGCTACTGTGATAAGTCCTGCACCTTGCAGCTGTGTGAGTATTTTGCGAATGATAACCGGATTTGTTCCTATGCTTCCTGCGAGAAAATCACTCGTAACCTTATATTCATCCTTAAACGTATCCACACAGGTGAAGATATGCAAAGCCACGGTAAATCTGCTCGATATCTGCATAACTGCCACCTCCGGTTATCATTCTACATCACACCGGCTGTAATTTCAATGGTTACATTAAAATTTTCCGTTCTGATTCTGCCAGGTATCCTTGTCGGCAAGCGTTTCCATGACATCCCAGTGCTCTGCGATAAACCCATTTTCCACACGGAACAGATCATAATATGTGGTAGGTTCGCCGCCGAAGGAACCTTCGCTGCAGGCAAGTGCATAATCGCCGTCGGCAAGCACCATGTGTGTCTTGTCGTAAACCATGGAAATACCCTGTTTTGCCATTGCTTCAAGAGCCGCTCCAAGTCCTGACAGACCGTCGGCGATGGAGATGTTATGCTGGATGTATTTATCGCCGTCGTAGTAAGAGGTCAGCTTATCCGGGTTTTCTCCACGAAGCACATCGCCAACAAATCCGGCAACGATACGGCGGGTCTCTTCCTTATCAACGTCTTTCTTTTCAAGCGTTCCGTCAATCTGGGTGTGGCCGGAAGGATTCGGTTCTGCAACATTCTGAAGATTATCCCAGTGCTCGTCGATTTTGCCATCGGCATTGAAATGGAACACGTCAAACGCGACCTGCTCACCTGCTCCGGCGAAATTGTAAACAGTCTGAAGGAAAACATGGTCTCCATCCTCAAAAGCGCAGATGTTGTTGACAGTGGTCTTAACGGGAGCCTGCTGAAGACCTGCAACAGCGGCCACGAATGCATCTGCACCGGTACCGAAAGCGAGATTGTGCTGCTTGTACTCAGGTGCGAGAAGAGACTTAGCCTTCTCCAGATCGCCGGAAACGAATGTGCCTATCAGAGCCAGTGCCTTTTCTTTGTTTGTCATGGTGGTATCCTCCTTAAAAATCTGTAATTGATGTTTTAGATGTAACCATCGTGGTTTCATCTTGTGTAAAGTATAGCACGTCGAAGTTGTAATGTCAATAGTTACATCAAATTTTTTCAAAAAAAATTTCGGATACAATTTGTACCCGACAAAAACAACCGCATTCTCTCATTTTTTGCACCCCCTGCCTATGAAATGCACCCCCTAAAATGGATTTGCACCCCCTTGATTTTCAGGCGGCAAGGCAATCGCTGAATTGTATCATACTCTGCACTTTGCTTTCATATAGAGTTTTCGCTACATTATTTCCACTCAGAACATCGTTATCATCATAAAAGAGGATATTTACCATCAACTGGATTACCTCTCTCGGTGTATAGTGCTGTCCTGCATCCTCATTATGAGCCTCGGAAAAACGCCTTGTTATCTCCTCAAAGATATAACCCATCTCCAAATTCGAGATGACATCCGGATGCAGATTTGCCTTGGGAGATGTGAACTCTTTCAGCACAATAAACAAAATGCCTTTGTTTGCCATTGTTGTAATCTGACCGTCAAACTTAAACTTCTGCAAAATATCCTGCACATTCTCGGAAAATCCATTCAAATAATCCCTAAAATTATCCTCGATACCATCCGGATCTTCCACCAACTTTTCAAATGTGAATTTGCTCGTATTATAAAAAGACTTCCCACCTGCTGCATTCCGGAGAAGCACATCCTTCATCGGAAGATTCTTCACTTCCTCATATTTTTTAAGCACCGCCTCTTTCGTATCTGCAAGGATACAATCAAAGCGACGGATGACTGTAAGCGGCAATATAACTTCCCCATATTCATGAGGCTTATACACTCCCGTCAGCTTGTCCGCTATCGCCCAAATCAGTCCCGCTTTCTCATTGATATTTGCACTAAGACTCATTGATTATGCTCCGCCTTTCTCTTTCTGGTAGTACTCTTAGAAACCGTTATGGTTCCTTGTCATCTGGCACTATTTCTACAATCTCCTCTATCCTGCAATCAAGTGAAGTACATATCCTATCCACGATGGACATATTCACATTCTCTCCGATAAACATTTTCCGTATCGTACTGTATGCCACTCCCGACATCTCGGATAGTTCCCCTTTCGTGATTTTCCTGTCAATCATCAGCTTAAATAACGGTTTGTATGAAACTGCCATAATAATCCCCTTCAAATATTGTCAAAATGTTCCTTAATAGTATATCATACTACGAATATGATTGCACTAAAAAAATCGAGTTCTCGAAAAAATCTCAAATAACTGACATAAAAGAATATAGCTTCAAAATATCTCTCCACAATCCACCCAGCTCTGCATACTCCCCTCCAAAGCCATCCTCACATATTCCATCGGATGATCCAAAGCCAACGCATTCACTTCATATTGTCCTCCCGGTGTCAAATTCAATCCATCCTCTACTTTCCCACAATCCACCGTAAAGATTACATTCTCTGCCCACCTGATGTCTATACTGTTATGATACTTGTTATATCTCGCTTTCACTCTGCTCATAGCAAATCGCCCCTCGTATAATAAGTTTGTAAGCAAGAAATATTGATTATAAACTTATTCTTTTTATGTGTATAGTGGTAAGGACATCTAAGAGGAACTCCCTCATCCCGATTCCCATCTATACGTCAACAGTTACATATATAAATATAGGTAATCCTGTGGTATGATATCAGGCAGAGTCTGATGTCCGAAGGCACTGCTTTTCCTCCTTTCAGCCGGCACAGCCCGTGACTGCTTCGTAAGCATA
>JAFVAA010000020.1 GCA_017476305.1 Lachnospiraceae bacterium | reverse complement strand
TATCCGGTTCCTTGGAATTTCAAAAAAAGAGTTCTCCTATCTGACTGGAGACGTGAAGAAAAAAACAGTATTGAAAAAGGCAGGTGATGCACTGGGAAAGCTTGGCAGACGGGTAGATCTCAAGTCGGACAGGGAGGCAGAAGCGTGTCTTAGGAAGACCTATATTCTATATCCGGTGGTGCTTTTGTTCTCCTGGGAGGAACAGGGAAGGCTCCTTTTGCGGACCTATACGGCAAGGTCTTTCAGTGCCCCCATAGCAGCCAGGCTGGCAGTGAGGAGATTAGAGAAGGAACTGCCGGAAAGCTTTTTAAGGGATAAGGGATGGAAAGCAGGAAAGAAGAGGGGCAGGGATTTTGAAGATGGAAAGACCGGAATCCGGGAACGGTTCTTTGCATGGTGGAGAAAAAGAAAGAACGAAGACGATGATGAGGTCTGGAACGGAAGTGAGTGGGTGAAAAAGTAATGATATGTGACGGAAACTGTGATTTATATATTTGTGTTCAGGACACGCTTCCACTTGGATTCCGCACGTAACGGTACATAAGTGCCTAAAAAACAGGCACTAAGTACCGACGGCGTCATACATTCCTTCACACAAATATATAAATCATAGTTTCCTGCCAAGTTCTTCAAATAGATGTACGTCATTAAAATAATTACTTTTTAAAGAGCAGATAGGAGAAGGTGGATAAAATCAAATGTGTGAATCGTTTTTTTAGAAGGAAGAAGGGAGAAAGTGAAGAATGAGCGAAAATAGGTTAGTGGTGGATGCAGTGGAGGATTCCCTGGATGGGGTGCAGGATTTTATAGAAGAAAAGTTAGAGGCCTATGGATGTGAGAAAAAGGTGATGCTGCAGATTCGGCTGGCAGTGGAGAAAATTTTTGTGAATATTTTTTCCTATGCGTATGGGGATGAGACCGGAAAGGCAGAGGTATTATGTGAAATTGGTGAGGAGCCGCTTTCCGTGACGATCCAGTTCTTAGACTCCGGGAAGCCTTTTGATCCTCTGGAAAAGGAAGATGTGGATACCACAGGGGTTCATTTTATGGAGGCAGAGGGCGGTTTCGGCATCCATCTGGTGAAAAAGACGATGGATGCTGTGGATTATAAATACGAAGATGGAAAAAATATCCTTACGATAAAAAAGAAGTTATAACTTCTTTAGAAGTTGTGACTTCTTTAGAGGTTATGACTTCTTTGAAGTTGTGACTTCTTTTATAGCAGACGGGTTACAGGAGGTATCACAAAATGGATTACATCGGGAAAAAGGAAAAAAGGCAGATCATCATCTGCTCCATGGCATTTCTCGTATTATTTTCTTCATGTGCAGCTTTTTTATACATCAGGGGCATCGAGCACCTGAAGCCGATCTATGTGTTCAATATCGGCATTGACCTTTTGGGGATGCTAATGGCATATGTGCTGTTCATCTGCTGTGTGATCGATGTGCAGAAGACAGGACAGGACTTACGGCATCTTTTGCAGCTTCTGACGGTGGCTTTCGGCGGGCTTTTCTTTGATGCCTGCGCATGGCTCTTGGACGGGGTTCCGTCCATCCGGATGCTGAACCTCATAGACAATACAT
>JAFVAA010000248.1 GCA_017476305.1 Lachnospiraceae bacterium | reverse complement strand
TATGTCTGGAAGTTTGTGTTTAACAGGGCGTTTGTGTCACTGGCCAGCGCGATACAGGACAAAACGGTTCCATCCCTTTTATCTACTACGGGTGGCGCGATGTTCTGTCTGATTTTCGTATCCGTATGGAAGTTCGCAGGGTATATGATGCTGATCTATGTCGCAGGATTTATGAGTGTATCGGAATCCTTAAAAGAGGCTGCGAAGATTGACGGCTGTACATCGGCCCAGGCAATGCGGAATGTGACGGTTCCTCTCATGCGGGCTTCTTTTGTACAGTGTATTTTCCTGAGTATTACAAGATGCTTCGTCGTATATGATGTCAATTTGTCCCTGACAAAGGGAGAACCATTTAATACATCGGTTATGGCAGCTATGCATGTGTATAACCAGGCATTTACATATAAAAATTATGGTCTGGGGCAGGCGGAAGCATTGATCCTGTTTATCATCTGCGCGGTCGTTGGTGTAACACAGGTATGGATTGGCAAGAAAGGGGAGGTGGGAGCATGATGACAGCGAATGAAAAAGCGGCAAGGAAAAAGAAAGTCATGCATGTCGTGATGTGGATCGTACTGCTGGTACTATTTATCTGCTTTATTATCCCTTTCCTGCTGGTCATTATCAATGTATTTAAGACAAAAGCGGATATCACATCAAATCCTCTGTCCCTGGTGGGAAATCATGGTTTTACGCTGGATAACTTTCCGGCAGCCATGGAGAAGATGAATTTTTGGGTGGTGTTTGGAAATTCCTTTATCATTACGGTGAGTGCTACCGTGCTGACGATCGTGGTGTCTTCCATGACAGCTTTCGTGATCGTCCGCAATAGAAAATGGCCGGCATGTAAGCTTCTTTTCGCCCTGATGGTCGCATCCATGGTCATTCAGTTTCAGGTACTGATGGTGCCGTTAGTGTCAGTGTATGGCGGGATCCTCGGAGTGCTGAATCACCGGCTGACCCTGATTTTAATGCATATCGGATTTTCAGTTTCCATGGCGACATTTATGTTTCATGGTGCCATCCATACGAATATTCCTTTAGAATTGGAGGAAGCCGCTACGATTGATGGATGCAGCAGATGGGCAACTTATTGGAAAATCGTATTCCCGCTCTTAAAGCCCACGATCGCGACAGTAGCGATTATTGATGCAATGGGATTCTGGAATGATTATCTGCTCCCGAGTCTGGTGCTGACTTCGAAAGATCTGTATACGATTCCGATTGCTACACAGGCATTTTATGGGACGTATTCTACAGATATCGGGCTTGTGATGGCGGCTTTGCTGCTGGCTATGCTGCCGATCTTATTGATGTATATCTTCCTGCAGAGATATATTGTGGAAGGTGTGACATCAGGAGCGGTCAAGGGTTGATGATTCATCCCTCCTGGAGGACTGTCTGAAAACCGTATTTTAAAATGCATGATATATTGTGCTATGAGAAAATGACAGAAGGTTTTCAGACAGTCTGCTAAGGAGTTGTGTGCGGGAGAGGCAAAGGACTAGACTTAGGGGGGATTTGCCATGCTGGAGAAGATATTTGATCAGGATAATGGCTTCATGAGAGTCATGGAAACGGCCTGTGACCTGATTTTACTGAATATGCTGACACTATGTTTCTGTATTCCGGTCGTGACTTCCGGAGCGGCACTTACTGCGTTAAATGATGTGGTCTGGCACCGGATCCGGAATGAAGAGACCTATATAGTAAAAGGGTTCATTCGGTCATTTCGTGCAAATTTGAAAAAAGGAATCGCCTTTGGAGTATTCCTTCTGCTGGTAGCAGGGATATTTGCTGTGGATTATCTGGCAGCAGGTGAGTGGTTTCCGGTGCTTCGGGTGCTGGTGATCGTGGCGGCTGTCTGTATGCTGGGAATTGTGGTATATGTATTTGCCTTACTGTCACGGTATGAAAATACCCTGGCAAATACCGTAAAAAATGCGGCTTTGCTGGCAGTTGGATATTTTCCGCGCACAGTCCTTATGGTAGCGGTCATCCTTCTATATGTGGCAGGAATGTTCTGCTTTCTCCGGTATACAGTACCGGTGATCTTATTGTTTGGGGTTTCGCTTCCATGTTATTTATGCGGCCTTGTCTACAATGGAGTTTTTGAGGCGATGGATAGCAGAAGTGAGGGAAAAAAGCACCACTATTCGATTTAAGAAAGGAGGAAACATGAAAGAAAACATATTACAGCAGTTAAGTCAGGCGATAGGACATTGGGATGTCCCGGAGATTCCGAAAGAGATGGCATTAGGAGATATGCCGGGGGATAAGGTGGATATTGTGGATGGACATATCCAGAAGGCAAATCTGATCTTTCCGGAGCTTTTGGCTTTGCTAAAGACATCCGCGGAGGAGGGAAATTCCGGGAAAATAGTGGTAGCAGTCGGTGGCGGATCTGGCGTGGGAAAGTCAGGGATTGCTGCCCTTTTGTCATATTATCTGAAAGAAATCGGGATTGGCAGCTATACGATGTCTGGTGACAACTATCCGCACCGGATCCCCTGCCAGAATGATGCAGAGCGGCTGCGGATTTTCCGTGTCAGTGGGATACGGGGATTGATGGCGGGCTCTTTCTATACGGAGGAGCGCAGGGATAAGCTGATGAAATTCCAGCAGGAGGAAAGGGATGCCGACCCTCATTTGGTCTCTTCGGAGCCATGAATGGAGGTCTATCAGAGGGAAGGGCGTAATGCGCTGTTTTCCTATCTGGGAAGCAGTAAGGAGCAGAATTTTGAAGAGGTCTCAGAAATCCTGTCACAGTTTAAAAATGGAGCGCAGAAAATCTGGCTGAAAAGGATGGGACGGGATGAGGCGTCGGTCTGGTATGAGCCGGTTGATTTCTCGGAGACAGGGGTACTCATCTTAGAGTGGACCCACGCACTGAACCGCAGTATCCGGGGGGTCGATATTCCGGTCTTTTTAAATAGTACGCCTGCCGAGACCAGGGAATACAGGTTAAAGAGAGGCCGTGACAGCAATGCGGATACACCTTTTATTACCATGGTGGTAGAGATCGAGCAGAAGCTTTTGGAACTGCAGACAGACCAGGCAAAGCTGATCGTTTCAAAAAGTGGAGAGATTTTAAGCTATGAAAAATATCGTCATCAGATGGCAGATGCCTGAACACAGCGTCTCGGAATGGAGGATTTTATGAGTGAAAGGCAGTTTTTTACAGGTCCTATGTTAAATGCATATCCTGATAGCATGGGTGGAACGCTGCATGAAATCGTGCAGTTTCTAAAGAAGGAGGAGCTAAAGGATATTTTTGAGTCTTTTTACATCCTGCCCAGTATATTTAACTCGGATCTGGACAGGGGTTTTTCTATCATTGACTACAGCCTGAACCGATTGCTGGCATCAGAGGAGGATCTGAAGGAGTTAGAGGAGCTTTCCATCCATTTGAAGTTGGATTTCGTGCTGAACCATGCTTCTGTCCTGTCTCCCTAGTTCCAGGATATCCTGCGGCATGGTAAGGAGTCGGAGTACAGGGATTTCTTTATTGACTGGAACCGGTTCTGGGATGGGTACGGAAAGATGACGGAGGAGGGATATATCGAACCAGACCAGAAGTGGATCCGGGATATGTTTTTCCGGAAACCGGGGCTTCCGCTTTTGATGGTGCGGATGCCGGATGGCAGCGAGGTTCCCTACTGGAATACATTTTATCAGGAGGTACGGTATGAAAGACCGGATGCACAGGACCTGATGAAGATCACAGGAAACCAGTATGGGATAGCAGCAAAAATAGCAGATATCATAGATGCCGGATTAGAAGAGGGGAAAAAGCCGGTCGAATTGGACTTTGGTATCCTGGAAGCGTATAAAGAGGCAGCTGTCGGGTTGTTAGAAAAGAGAAGAAGATATCTGGGTCAGATGGATTTGAACATCAAGTCACCGTTAGTGTGGGATTATTATGCAGATACACTCCGCAGGCTCGCAGAGTATGGGGCAAAGATCGTTCGTTTGGATGCATTTG
>JAFVAA010000247.1 GCA_017476305.1 Lachnospiraceae bacterium | reverse complement strand
GGGCTTATAAAGTGCGGGAGTGTGGTCGTGCCTTTTGATAACACCATTGGCAAAGATACGGATCTGTATAGGCTCTATAATACGAATATCCATGAGAAGATCGCAGAGGGACTGATTGGTTATGGGGAAAATGCAGACCGTGAGCAGGCAGACGAGGATTTCAGTACGGAGCTTGGTGCGGAGATTTCCGGTCTGATGGAAAGCGGATATGAGAACGGTGTGGAGAAAGATACTTCCGGCTTTGATAGTGGTTTTGACAGTGGATTTTCAGAACCGTATGCCTATGAGGATGATACAGATATGCAGGACACGAAAGACTTTGCCCGGATCTCTGCAAATGTGCGTGAGATGGTCCGCAGGGAGCAGGCAGAAAGCAGGGACAGCGTTCCAAAGATGGGGCTTATCAGGGAACCGGACTTTGCGGAAGATGATGCAAAGGAGGAAAGCGGTCCTTCCGGGCGGGAAGGGCAGACATACAGCAAGGCATATCTTGACAGGGTATTTGAGGAAGAACTGAAAAAGTCAAGGGAACGCAGGATGCAGACCGGAACGGACAGCGGAAACAACTGGATGATCTACGGATAAAAAGAAAATGAGGGATTGCCTTTTTTATGGGGCAGTCCCTTTTTTCGCAGGAAAGGCGGTGGAGGCATTGAAGATAAAAAAGAAGGACGAAAAGCCGATGGTCATTCACCGGAAAGCAAAGCCGAAGGTCCATGTTGCAGGGAGAAAGGCAGATCCGGGAAAGGCAAAGTCTGAGGTCACGGTAAAGAAAAGTGCCGGTATGCGTGTTAAATCGGGAAAAAGGACGGAGAACGGGGCAAAGACGAAAACGGAGAGCAGCCTGAAAGATGCCCTTTCCGGCAGGAAAAGCAGATATGACGGCAGGGGAAACGGCTCGATCAAGGTACGAAAGAACAGTTTGAAAGTAATGGCGTCGGCTTCTGCAAAGAAAGCCCTTTCCGAAGTGGACGGGGGCGAGGAAGTAAAGGAAAGTCTTGTAGTGGTCAAGCTTTTTTGTAACATTTTGGACTAAAAAGTTTTCGTATTATTTCTCTTTTCAAACGGTGTAAGATAATCATTATATGAATGTGGACGAACATGATTGTATGTCACATAAGCAAAATCCTCTATTGCACTATAAAGCGTTTCTTCATCGTGGTAATCATGTAGATAGATCAGTTCATTTTTTAATGTATTAAAATACCGTTCCATCGGTGCATTATCATAGGGATATCCTGCTTTGCTCATACTTTGTTTCACATTATTTTCCGCACAAAATTTTGTGAATGACTTTGAAGTATACTGGCTTCCCTGATCGCTGTGCAGGATTACTCCTGCCGCTTGTCCAGGCTGACTTTCCAAAGCTTTCTTTACTGTCCGCATTGCCAGATCGCTTGTGATGTTACAATCTGTGATACTGGCTACCACACTGCGGTCATGCAGGTCGATGACAGTACAGTTATACCTCATTTCGCCATTTGTCAGGAAAAGATAAGTAAAATCGGTAGCCCATTTTTGGTTGATCCCATCTGCATGAAAATCCTGCTTCAGAAGATTGTCAAATACTTTGTGTGGCTTTGATTTTTGGTACTCAGGCCTCTTTCTTCTAACGATTGAAAACAGCCCCATTTCCTTCATATATTTGTGTACAGTAAGGCTGCTTTTATAAATGCCCTGACGTTCCAGATATACACGCATACTGCGGTAGCCAACCACTCCATTATGCTCATGATAGATTGTCCGGATCTTTTCCTGTATTTTTGATTTTTGGGCATAGTAATCTGCCTTCCTGTGTTTCAGGTAGTTGTAATAGGCGTTGGGGCAGATGTTCAGCCGTCTGAGGAGCCATCTCACCCCGAATATTTTGTTGTGTTCTTCAATAAACCGATAAGCCTCTAATCGATTTCCTTTGCAAAGAATGCCGCTGCTTTTTTTAGAAATAAAACTTCCTTTTCTTTTTCAGCCAGTTCCTTTCGCAGTCTGCTGATCTCCTTCATCATTTCAGCTTCGTTTACCGAATTTGGTTCGTTCAAGGCTTGTTTCTGGCATTCTTCACTAAATTGTTTGCACCATGTAGAGATACATGATTTAGACACTCCATATTCATCTGTTATACTTCTGAGAGTGCGTCCCTCCTGCAAATGGAGACGGACAATCTTTTTCTTAAATTCTGGTTCATAACTTTTTGACATAATAATTTATCCTCCTTCTTGGATTATATCTTATTAGCCACTTCCGTTACAACTATAGTATACCACAACATTTTTTTGAGTCCCTGGATGACTTTACGGTATCCATTTCGACCACATGTGTCAGCGGGAGCTGAAGGAAATCGCTGTAGAGCCTGCCGGTGAACACTTCGCGTTCTGTGATCTGCGTTTTGTGACATTTGCGGGCTTTGAACCTGACCTTGCGTTTC
This sequence comes from Lachnospiraceae bacterium, assembly GCA_017476305.1. Taxonomy (GTDB): domain Bacteria; phylum Bacillota; class Clostridia; order Lachnospirales; family Lachnospiraceae; genus Butyribacter. The sequence goes on along the minus strand of JAFVAA010000247.1, from coordinate 192 downwards.
AGGTCGATGTTGCGTCCGGAAAGCAGCCCCATTTCTATGTATTGATACATGGTCCTGACTGACATGCCCAGTTCAGGATGCCCTATGAGTATCTGATAAGGGGACTGCCCCTGCTCAAGGAGAGGGATTATGATGCGGTCTATCTCATGAAGGCGGCTGATGGGAAAATGGACACCGGATCTGGAACTGGTG
>JAFVAA010000246.1 GCA_017476305.1 Lachnospiraceae bacterium | reverse complement strand
TATGAGCCGGTACCACCCCCTTTCCCGCTTTCCATTTCATCCACATCTGCCACCGGCTCCGGCTGCCCTGTTATCTCTTTTAAGGCATCCCGTATGTCCTTTCCGTCGATCTCATTTCCAAGTGCATCCCATCCTTCCGCTTTCTCCCTTGCAAAAAGTTCTATCCTCGGCTTGTCTCCGCACAGTTCCACGATCCTCTCCCGGATCTCCGGCGGCTTTCTGCTATGCTCCATGATTCTTGCATCGCATATCTGCGGCACTTTTAGTGATACCCTCTGCGGATGCCCTGTTGTCGCCAGCAGGCAGACTTCCGAATTGGTCCTTGTACAGAATCCAAGCCCAAAATAATTACTGTCTGCCTTTTTATTCCGCTTTACCCAGTTAAAGGCACAGGTCTTATAGCGGAATCCCCACCTTTCAATCAGGGCAAGTGCCTCTTTCAGCATGGGAAATGTCACCCATAAAAATAAAATGCTGTCCTTATCCGCAATCTCCCCCACCGGAAGCTCATACAGTTCACGGATATTCATGGTCTGATAGTGATCCCTTGCAATCCCGCTGCCCACTTTCCTGTCGTATGCCCACGGCGGATCACAGTATAAAATCGCATAGTGTTTTTCCATCTCCTTCTCCTCCCGTATCTCATTTATGTCCTTTTGTTTCCTGCTGTTTCCCTCTCTACTCTCCGGTCTTCTCCACTGCCTTTCGTTTTATTTTCTGTCTGTCCTGTTCCGTACTTTGCACCTGAGTTTCTGAATCCGTCCCCGCCGTTTTCTCCGGCTCTGCCGGTTCTTTTAATTCACACTTGCATACAAAACGCCTTGTGCCATGCTCCGCACAGGTAAAAAGGGTTAATCGCTCTGTCTCGTCCGTCTCCGTCACCCATCCGTCATACGGACTAACCACCCTTGTCTCCCTGACCGTATAGGTATGAGTGACTTTTTCCTTATTTGTGATCTTTACCTCCGTGCCGGTGTGGACCGTATTCAGATAAGTAAAATAAGTTCCCCTCCGGCTGCCGTTGTGTCCGGCAAGCACACAGTTTCCGGGCTTACAAAGTGGTGCGGTATTTTCCATGTGACCGATCCCCTCATTTAACTGCACGCTGCCGGCACCCTCAAAGATCGGATATTTTAAACTTAACTCCGGTATCTCAATGATCCCGATAACGCCCTCTTTTGATAAAAGGGGATCTTCCTTTTTATCAGTTTTCTTTTTCTCCTGCCCTTTGCCATCATCCTTCTCCTTTTCCTCAAATGCCTCGATATACTGCCTCGTCCTGTCATCATTCATCCTCCTCAGAAAAACAGGGACCGCTATCAAAGCGATCCCTATGATGACAAGACAGAGAGCATTCTTCCTGCCCCTGCCCATAGATCTACCTCCTGTTCTGGTCGTTCTGTGTATAGTTTCCGAACGGGTAACGGTTTGCCTGTTCCGCAACATAAGAGCTGCCCGGTTCTGCCGCCATCCCAGGCACATTCGTCTCAAAAATGCCGCCCGCCGGCCCGTTCCCATAGGCGGGACTTACAGCATCCACAGATGCACCGTTCTTTTCTTCTGCCGGATATTCCGATAAATCATCTTCCTGCGGATATGCTTCTGCAGGTCCGCCCCTTTCTTCCTGCTCCCAATCTTCCGTCTGTTCCATTTCTTCCTCCTGCCCGTCCGGTATCGCCCTGTTCTCCAGGTCAAGCTGCGTATTCAGTTCATTCTGCCTTGCGATCTTTTCTTTCAGTTCCTGCTCATACTCGAAGGGCTTTTCATATTCAGCTTTTGCCTGCTCCATCTCCCGGCGGTATTCCTCCAGTTTATTCTCAAGAAATTGAATGTTCCCCTCGATCCCGTTGAAACAGTTCTCAAGCCTTACCATGTTTCCCGTGATCGAAGCGGACATCTGCATCAGGTTCGGCTTTACCTCATAAAAAGTCTTGCCTGCGCCCGCTCGTTTCAAGTATGTGACACCTAAATTGTGATTTTTATTCTGAATTAGAAATTGATAACGTATCACAGATACGTTGGATAGATTAGTGCTAAAGCACCAAAGGTGCGTTTTGCACCTCTTTTAGAAAAGGGCACTATGCCAATAAACAGGCACAACACCCGGATAGATAACATATTTCTATTTGCTTAATCTTGCTGTATACATAGCTCTTTCTTTTTCTGGAATATCCAAAACATTCATCGCCTGCTCTGGTGTCATATTTGCATTGGCAATCATTTTTTTCAAAGCAGACAACAAACCCTCTACAACTCCTTGAGCTTTTCCCTTTGCGATACCCCTGTCCTCAACCATTTTACTATAATCACACATATTTCCAGTGTTCTCTTTTTCTTTTTCCATATTCCTCGGCTGTAATGTCCGAAAAACTGAATATGGAATAGCTGGCAGATATTGCTGTGCTCCCATTCTCCTCCACGGTCGCTATACAGGCTCCAATTCCCCGCAGTCCTGCCCATTCCGGATGTCTTTCCGATAACCAGTCTGTATTATTTACTGCATAATATTCCCGTATCTCCAGTCTCCCATGTTCACTGTCTAAATCTTTATAATACATGCCCTGTGCTTCTAATCCCTTTTTATCCTGCGTGAAGACATCTTTCTTAAAATACTCCTCAATATCCTGTAACAGACCCGGCTGGTTTTCCTTTACCTGCAGGATATAATCTGCCTTTTTTTCTATGATCTTTTCCGCAATGTCTTTCTGTGTTCCCATGGCATCAATCGTGACAATGCAGTTCTCGATGCAGAGCATATCCAGAAGCTCCGGAATGGCCTTGATCTCATTTGTTTTCTCATCCACCCTGAACTGTCCGAGGACAAGAGATGTCTCGGCAGCCCACGCACTCACTACATGGATCGGGCGCCTGCCTGCTGCATTATCCCTGCTTCTCCGCACCGTTTTTCCATCAATCGCAACTACCCCGCTTACTGTTCCGGCAACACTCTTTGTCCATTCACAAAAAGCATCATGAAACTTCTTCGGTTCGATCATCTGGAAGACCCTGTTCAAAGTATCATGCGATGGAATCCCGTTAGGAAGCTCCAGAAAAGTTTCCAGCCACTCCTGTTTTGACCCGGCCCAGTCCGCAATCTCGTTCCATGTATCCATTCCGCTTAATACAGCAGTAACGACAATCATAACGATATCAATAAACTTATGCCACTGGTTGTATGGGGCTCTCGGATCCGGAACATCCATCATACAGCCGAATAATGAAGAATCTTTTTTGGTATCAGACATAATAATTATTTCCTTTCAGATCTTTTATACACGATTGTGCTTTGATTGTCTTGATTTATATACAATATAACAAAAATTTAAGCCTGATGGAAGATGGAAAAACGTGCGTTTACCGTGATGCTTCACCCTGCAATATTTTTGACGAATAAAAAGGCACAAACTGCATAAAACTCCCTCCCATATCATGCCCTTTTTTCTTGCCTCCGGTTATAAAATATTATTCATACCGGTACTTTTCAAACTCCTCATTCAAAACAGAGGATCTGGAAACATTTTCTAAAGAACCCTCTTCCAACTCTTTCATCCTGTCTGTAATATCCGCAGAGGATGTACTCAGATGGCTGACTCTGTCTGCGCTATTACCTACCGCTCTGTTTATCTC
>JAFVAA010000245.1 GCA_017476305.1 Lachnospiraceae bacterium | reverse complement strand
TTTATCAATCAAATAATCAGGTGTTTGTATTCCTTGGGGATAATATACTTATGGTACAAATTCCACTATTTTTCCATACCGTTCAGATAATATTGCCGCAACCGCCCGCTCCTTTTCAGACGGCTTTAATTTGACATGCTTTTCCTCCATTTTTATTCACGATTTTAAAAGTTAAAAATACGATACAAAAATTTACACCACATCTAAAAATCTTCTTTCCTCCCCCTTATAAGTGACTTCAATTTTCGGAATATACAACTCCGTATCCCTGATCTAGTAGCTCTTCGTAGCTGCGCCTGCTGTATGTACGTACATATCCTGAGCTAAAAATCCAAAAATCAGTACCAATATGCCCATCATTGCAAATAATTTTCGTTTCATGTTTTCTCTTCACGAAATAACTACTTAAATTTTTTATATCCGCTTTTCTTTAGTTTCTTTAAATTTTGTTCTTTATAAATCTTTTTTCCTCCTATAGTGATTACTTTTTTACACCCCATAAATGCTCCCTTTGCGACATGATTGATTTTTCCAAGCTTTAGCTTTTCAAGCTTTGTACAATTTACAAATGCAGCAGATGGTATCTCTGTTACCGTACTTGGCAAAGATATCGCAGTAGCTTTCGCACCTTTAAATACTTTTTCCCCTAATTTCGTCACCTGAAAATCTTGCTTTTCATAAGTGATATTAGATGGAACTGTTATTTTTGATGCATTCTTTCCCTTCTTTGACAGACCGACAACTGTAACTTTCCCGGTCTTGGATGAATTTTCCGGTACTACTTTTGTAACCTTGTACTTAAAATTCCCTTTAGCAAAAATCTGACCTTTTGTTAATGAGCTATCCTTTTCCTCATCACCTGACTTTCCCTCATCCGCTGTTCCTGTACCATCGTTTTCCCCACTACCTGACTTTTTCTCATCCACTGTTCCACTGCTAACTGTTCCGGCATAGCTCCAAAAAGGAGAAGAAAGGGAAAGATGTAAAGCAGGGCGCACCGCTATATCATATTGATTTACCGCCGCATTCCAAAAGCCATCATTTCCGACATTTTCATTACTAATCACACAAACTGCTTCTGACGAATTATTTTGCGAACGTAGCCAATATGTCACTATATTGCTATATTTATTGACATAATCCGTATTTTCTGCCCCTCTTGTTTTTGAGAATTTTCTAAGATTATCATAAAAGCCATAGTCCGTACTGCTTATTTCAGAGTCAGACAAAAGATATATTTTATCTTCAGTATTCTTGGTTTTATTCGTTACAGATGTCCTTTGAACCCCCTCCTGTTCTTCGCTGCTAAAAGCCTGTCCAATAAAACTTTCAGAACTATAATCCAAACCATTTTTATTATTTTCTGCTCCATACCCATTCAGCCAGCTTCGCAGGGTAGAGCTTTCCCATGTCACCTCTGTATAAGTTTGATTATATGGTTTAATATCTAAATTTTTATCGGCAATCAGGAACATGGAAGATTCATCTACAGATAACACTCTCCATTTAATCGGCTGCTTTTCATCTTTTTCATCTGCAGTGCCATCACCGTTTGTATCCTCCTGCCAATAGTGCCCAAAATACACGCAGTCCCAGGTAGAAATCTTACCGTCTGTTCCATCGCTGCTCACAGTTCCCGCATAACTCCAAAGAGAAGAAGACAGGGGAATAGAAATAGCCGGACGAACAGAATCACCTTCAATAACACCCCCTGGGTTATTATACCCCCAGCCATCTCCATAAGAAAAACCTAAACCAGTGCCATCATCAAACACACTAGCTACATCTGTTTCACAAGTCCCCGACGAACGTAACAACCAACAGTTATAAAAATAATCTAGTCCACTCTTTTCTTTGGCATAACTGGTACTTTTTGCTTCTCTCGTCTCTGATTCTTCATGAAACTCTTCCAAAAAGCCATACGAAGCCCGACATACCTCTGAAATAGATAACAAATATATTTTATCTTTGGTATCGTTTCCCCCTGCTACCCCTGAATTTGTATTATCCTCATTGATTACAGATGTTTTTTGAATCACCGACTGTTCTTCACTGCTAAATGCCTGTCCGATAAAATTATCGGAGCTATAATCTATGCCATCCTCATTGCTTGCCGCATTATATCCATTCAGCCAACTTCTAAGGGTACAGTTTTCCCATTTTATCTCCTTCTCTGTTTCATTATACTTTTTCCAGTCTAAATTCTGATCTGCCAATAGAAGCATGGATGAGGAATTTACCGATAATACCCGCCACTTGATCGGTGTCTTTTCATCCTTCTCATCTGCCTTTCCATCACCATTCGTATCCTTTTGCCAATAGCTTCCAAAGTATACACAATCCCAAGTTACATCCTTCCCAATCCATACTGGATTATCTACCGTTGTCTTTGTATTCCACGTCGGATTCTGTGGTATGTGTTCCGCTGCCTCTGCCCTTTTCGATACATTACAAAAAAAGAACCAAACACCTGTCATACAAGTAGCAATCATTAGTGATAAACTTAGGACTGCTGAAAATATCCCCTTTAATCTGCGCTTTTTTAATTTCCCAGTGCCATTCTTTTTCTTCATTTCATATTTCCTCCATTCCTTGATGACTAAAATTTGTTTACTGAACTTAAAAGGATAAGATTTTTCGAAAAACTTTATAAAATCCCCCCCAAACCCCTCTAAATATTCTCATGTTCCTAAAATCATTTTACTTTTACAAACGGGATCTTATATTTCTTTGCATATTTTTCTGCTGTAGAACCCTTTAAACCATAAATTTTAACCCCTGATACCAATACCTGACCATCTCCTTTGAGCACATTTTCATCAGGTTTGATTCCTAAAGCATCTTCACCAATTTTACACTTTTTACTTAATATTTTTATCGCATTCAGTTTATCACACTCATAGAATGCAACAGAAGCGATTTTCTGAACACTTTTGGGAATCGTTATGCTTTTGAGGGATTTGCACAGGCAAAAGGCTCCAGAACCTATGGTTTTTAGATTATTTCCAAACTTTATGCTCCTCAAAGCGGTACATCCAAAAAATGCACTTCTCCCTATACTTTTAATGGTTTTTGGAAGACTTATACTTTTTATTTTCTTCATAGAAACAAACGCATTTTCGCCAATACTTGTGACACCTGATGATATAATAACTTTCGTGATATCTTTCTTCCCCCAGTATCCTTCATTGGAATAGCTAACATTACCGTCAACAATTTCTCCTGTGAAATTGTTCATATCGCCTTTTCCTTTAATAGTAAGAACAGTTCCTTTCCGTTTCCATGTCAAATGCTTCCCACATGTTCCTCCGGTAATCTGCACCTTGATTTTTACCTTTGCCGTCGCTTTTCCCACAGAAACATTTAAGGTCGTTGTTCCATTCCTTACTCCCTCCAAGGTAACAACAAGAGAATTTCTGGAAAGCTTTTTGTCTGTCACTTTAGCAACTATTGCCTTTTTTACTTTTGCCGTCACCTTTTCCTTTGTCAAAGAATTTTTTGGTGTAGTCGTCAGATTAAATTTGATTTGAACTCCTTCCCCATTTTTCCGGATGGTATAGGTATTTTTTTGCGTCGTTAGCTTTGTGCATTTTACGGTTTCCCCAGTTTTTTTACCATCATCATTTTCCTTTGATGAATCATCTCCGTCAGAAGAACTGTCCTTTTCCGAGCTATCATTACCGGAATCTGAGGAAGAATCATTACCTGTAGGTGCCGTAGTCTCTTTTACTTCTGACTGTCCATTCCCCGCAGGCGTGAAAGTTCCTTGTTCTGTATCATCTCCGCCCTTTTCATCATCTACCTTGGAAATTTCATCTATTTTCCCCTGGCTTGTCACCGTTCCTGCATAGCTCCATGTGGTGGAAGAAAGCGAAATATGCAGAGCAGGTCGAACCAAAGGAATAATTTCTGTTACTGGTGTAAAAAATCCGCTTCCCACATCATTCACACAGGAAGTTAGCTTATACACTTCTTCGACTCCGTACATATCCTGTGAGCGCAATCTCCAGAAACCATATTCTATATCGTTCATTTGCGATACAATCTGTCCTGCCTGATTCCTCACAAATGCTGTGTTTTTTGCTTTTCTGGTCTCTGACGCACGCCCATGAAATTCCGATTCAAAGCCATACCGAAGCTCACTAACCTCATCTAATGCTAAAAGAAAAACCTAATCCGATGTTTCAATCATTTTTCCTTTTAGATTCATCAAATATTCTAATTCCACACCACCAGTATCCGTCATAAGATTGGTTTGTTTTATCGCTTCTTTCTCTTTACTGCTAAAAGCAGAAGAAATAAAATTTTCCGATGTGAAGTCCTGATTCGCCTTATTGCTTTTTGCATCATATCCATTTAACCAGCTCCGAAGGGTACACTGCTCCCAGTTCGCTCCATCCGTCTCCGAATGGTACCGTCTGCACTCCAGATTTTTATCTGCCAAAAGAAACAAGTCATCTC
>JAFVAA010000244.1 GCA_017476305.1 Lachnospiraceae bacterium | reverse complement strand
GTGTCGAAGGGCGGAGTTATCCGGGCAGATAAGCCGGGGAGTGCGATGATTACGGTTACAGGAGGGGGAAAAGACTTAAAGTATCAGGTAAAGGTTTACAAACTGAATATGAAAAATCGTGTGAAGCAGATCAGGAAGCGGGAGTTGAAACAGGGGATGAATACTCTGGAAAAGATTTTAGCCGTGCATTACTGGATGTCGAGACATATTGCCTATGATACGAACCAAAGAGGCTCTGGAGCAAAGATTTTGCTTACCGGTGGAGGAGTCTGCGCGGATTATTCGAGAGGCTTTGGCTATATGATGAATGAATTAAAGGTTCCGTATGCAGCGATGATTGGAACGGTAAATGGCATACTGCACGAGTGGAGCATGGTAAAATATAAAGGGAAATGGTACCATATCGATGTGACATTTGACGATGGCGGCCTGACAAACGGTCGTTCGAGAACGATTCCAAGATTGTATTATTTTATGATTGCATCTAAGCTTATGGGGAAAGATCATCAGTTTGATAAGAAATATGTATATGCTAAAAAGGCTACTTCTACAAAATTTGACAATAAAAGAAAAAGCTCTGATTTTACGAGGTTTCCGATGGACTAAGGGAAATATGGTTGCTACGTATCAGTTCCTGCATTGGAACTTCTGATATTTATTTGAAGCTATATAGATTCGTTCTTTTTTCTGGAGTGGGAAGAAATGGGGTGAAAAATGGCAGATAAAATAGTGATGGGGTATTGGGATTGTCCGTACTGTGATGCGAAGGGGATACAGGGGACGCTAAGAGAGTGTCCGAAGTGCGGAAAGCCGAGAGGGAATGATACAAAGTTTTACATGAAATCGCAGTCTCACGAAGAGGTCGTGAAAAATCAGGAATATCTCTCAGAGGAGCAGGCGCAGAAAAAGGGCAGGGGCGGCGACTGGCTGTGCAGCTACTGTGGCAGCTATAATTCGATTACGGAAAAGATCTGTAAGGGATGCGGGCATGAGAGAGACAATGAGGACAAGACTTATTTCGAGGTAAAAAAAGAGAAGGAAGCTGGTCGCGTAGTGCAGCCTGAAATGCGTGCAGAGAGAAGTGCCAGGGAGCTGCAGAGACTGGTACAGCCGAGATTTAAGCTGTCTCATTTGCTTATAGGCATGGGGGCTCTGTTTTTTTTGCTGTTTTTCATTTCCCTTTTTATTCCGAAGACAAAGACGCTCATCATCTCAGAAAAGCTGTGGGATTATAATATCGATATTGAAAAGTACCAGAGAGTTTCGGAGTCGGATTGGAATCTGCCCTCGGATGCAGAGGATGTCACGAGCAGACAGGAAATCCATCATTACAATCAGGTGCTCGACCACTATGAAACGAAGACCAGGACCTATACGGAGCGGGTGCAGTCAGGCTCCCATGTGGAGTATTCGTATTCGGATAATGGAGATGGTACCTTTACCGAGCATTCGCATACAGTACCAGATTATGAGTATGTGACGAAAACAGAGGAGTACGAAGATCCTGTGTATGTCAATGTTCCTGTATATAAAAAGAAATATTACTATAAAGTCTGGCGGTGGAAGCCTTTCCGGGATGTCAGTACCTCCGGGAAAAACAGTGATCCGTATTTCGGGGAGGTCAAGCTGGATGAGAAGGAAAGAGAAGGGGAGAAAACGAAAAAATACAGCATAAAAGCGAGATTAAAGAAAAAGAAGGATGAGAAGACCTATACGGTCAGTGAGGAAATGTGGAAAAAAATGAGGGTGGACAGTGAAGTGAAGGTGAAGATGCAGATGGGGGAGATTAAGGAACTCGTGGAGTAGGAAATAATACAAATGCGACTAATTATGAATTGTATTCCGGATTAGTCGTATTTGTACAGAGTAAGGAGAGGAAGTTTGCAGGATTCATTAGAAATTTTGAAAAAGTACTTTGGATATGATTCCTTCAGACCGGGGCAGGAGAGGATTGTTTCGGCCCTTTTGGAGGGAAAGGACGCTTTGGGGATTATGCCTACCGGAGCCGGGAAATCGGTATGCTATCAGGTACCGGCACTCCTGTTTTCCGGTATTACGCTCGTAATCTCTCCCTTGATTTCCCTGATGCAGGATCAGGTAAAGGCGTTAAATAATGCGGGGGTTCGTGCTGCATATATCAACAGTTCTCTTACAGAACGGCAGATAAAAAAAGCACTTTCTCTGGCAGCGGGAGGAAGATATCGGATCATCTATGTGGCACCGGAGCGTTTGGAGAGCAGCGATTTTTTATGGTTTGCAGAGCAGGTGGATATTGCTATGGTGACGGTCGATGAGGCGCACTGTATATCCCAGTGGGGACAGGATTTCAGACCGAGCTACTTAAATATTGTACGCTTTATCAGTCGTTTGAAAAAGAGACCGGTCGTCAGTGCGTTTACGGCGACAGCGACGGAAGAGGTAAAGAATGATATTCTCTGTGTACTGGGTTTGGAGGATCCGGAAGTTGTGGTGACTGGATTTGACAGGGAAAATCTCTATTTTGGTGTGGAGAAACCGGCGAAAAAACTGGAGTTCCTTCTGAATTATGTGAGAGAGCATGAAAAGGAGAGTGGGATTATCTACTGTGCCACGAGAAAAAATGTGGAGATGGTTTATGAAAAACTTTTATCGGAGGGATTCGGGGTGACGAAGTATCATGCGGGCCTTAGCAGCGCAGAGCGGCAAAAGAACCAGGAGGATTTTATTTACGACAGATGCCCTGTGGTCGTGGCGACGAATGCTTTTGGTATGGGGATTGATAAATCAAATGTCCGTTATGTACTTCACTACAATATGCCGCAATGCATAGAAAACTATTATCAGGAGGCCGGGCGTGCCGGCAGGGATGGAGAACCTGCAGAGTGTATTTTACTTTATTCCGGGCAGGATGTCGTGACTGCCAGATATCTTTTAGATCAGAAAAGCTTTGATGCAGCGATGACGGAAGAGGATATTCTGTCCATACAGAACAGGGACGAGCTAAGGCTTCGGAGGATGGCGGATTATTGTGCGACTACGGATTGTCTGCGCAGTTATATCCTGAATTACTTTGGAGAAAAAACAGAGGGAGGCTGTGGAAATTGCTCCTCCTGCCAGATGGAGTTTGAAGAGGCTGACCGGACGGAGGAGGCGAAAAAGATTCTTCTCTGTGTGAAGGAAGCCAGGGGACGGTACGGCTCCGGTGTGATTGCAGGAACTTTATCCGGG
>JAFVAA010000243.1 GCA_017476305.1 Lachnospiraceae bacterium | reverse complement strand
TAGGAAACTCCTGCCTGCGCTTTCGTAAGTAACCCTATGATTTCTTTTGTGTCTGCTAAAATCACCATCGTAGGAGCCGAAGCTGCTGCACCCGCTTTCTGTAAAAACGTCCGTGCAGATGCATCATCCTTTACGACTGCTGCTGTAGCATAAGCATTTTTCTTTGAAAAATACGTATAGGTCATATCCGTGGTCAGCGTCGGCAATCCATACTGCCAGTTCCAGCCGCTTCCACTGGTTTTATACGCCTCATGCTTGCTTTCAAAATTTTTCTTTGGCATCGCGAACCACTGATAGCTGATCTCTGTTCCTTTCGCATCATCCCAGGTCAGATCCATATAGCTGTATGTGTTTCCGCCATCAAAGGAAACTGCATTCCATGCATGGGCACCCCCTGCATTACCTACGATAAATACACTTGGAATCCCCAGATAGTTCGTAATCAGACTGAACGCCTTGGAATACCCCTCACAGACTACCTCTTTTCTCGCCGTATTGAACACACCTTCGACAGTATGTGCCCAGGAAGTATTTTCCGGTGTTTTCCCATCACTTTTATAGGCATACTCTACATCCAGAATCATTTTATCATGGATAGCGCGCACCTTTTCCCATACATCGCTGTATTTCGCTGCCTCTGCCGCATATGCGCCAACTCCGGATATGATCATGCTCTCCACGGAATCTCTGACCGTATCCTTGAAATAATCATCCCTTACTGCCACATACAATTTACTGTCATCTGTTCCATAGCCGCCCAGCCAAAAGTAAGCCGGATGATCATAGTAAAATGTAATGTAGGTCTTTAGGGCCTGGTCTTTCGTCAAACCACAATCTTTATAAGAAGCAGCACCTGCATACACCGAACCGGAATCCAGGTTCTTATTCGACTGTAGAAATTCGACACAGGCTTTCTCCAGGGAATCATAAAAATTCTTCTGTGCGTCACCAAGCTTTTCCTTTCCATAGGAACCGATCCCACCGCTAATGACAGGATCCAGACCGGACAGATCCGGTGCTGACTCTGCATAATATACCGGTACGGAACTTAACTTCACTGTATCCGTATAGCTGAGCGGAATCGCCTCCGGCAGAATCACATCACCCGCTGGCAGCTTATCTGCTTTCACGGATGTGACCGTTCCTTCGGAAACCTCCTTCGTATCTGCAGATGCTGTCCTGAAGCCTCCAAAACTCCCTGCCAGCAAGGATACCGATAACAGACCGGCCAACCACTTTTTTCGATAACTTCCCATAAGCATACACTCCTCCCCAATTCTTGTTTATTTCCAGAACAAATTTACGTTTCCGACTTCCATGGCCTTCTATGCTCAAAATGGTATAAATTACCATATAGTATTATATCGGTTTTTTTCAAAGATTTGATAACCCCTTTTGGTCATACTTCACACGCCAGTGACATTTTTAGCGGGCATGTTGAACCAGCGATTTACAAAAGCTCCAGAAGCTCCTCTCCTGAAAGCGTATAGATCGATTCACTTTCCCCGGAAAGAATCGCATCGGCTAAATCCTTTTTTGCCTCCTGAAGTGCCAGAATTTTCTCCTCGATCGTATCCTTCACAATCAGCCGGTATACCGTCACCTGATTTTTCTGGCCGATGCGGTGCGCCCTGTCTGTCGCCTGATTCTGGGCTGCTACATTCCACCATGGATCATAGTGAATCACCACATCTGCGCCGGTCAGGTTCAGTCCTGTACCACCCGCCTTTAGAGAAATCAGAAATACCGGCACCTCATTTTCATTGAAATCACGAACCATACGCACTCTCTTTCCCTTTGGGGTGGAGCCTGTAAGCTTGTAAAAAACGATCCCCTCTTTATTCAAATCCTCCTCTAAAAGTGCTAACATCGAAGTAAACTGTGAAAACAAAAGAATCTTATGTCCTCCTTCGATGGCACTTTTCACCAGTTCGATACAAGCCTGTCTTTTCGCACTTCCACCGTGATAATATTCTAAAAACAGGGACGGATCGCAGCAAATCTGGCGAATTCTCGTAAGCTCTGCAAACATGCGGATCCTGTCATTTTCCGCTCCGGAAATCATCTGCTTCATCCGTACCACCTGTCCATCATACACCTTCCTCTGTTCGTCCTCAAAACGGGCGTAGCGCACCTCCTCTAACTTCGGCGGCAGATCCTTTAGCACATCGGTCTTTAACCTTCTCAAAATAAACGGTCCCACCATCTGTTTTAACCTGTCTGCCTTTTCCTGATTCTTTTCCTTTGTGACCGGCACCTCGAACTTTTCAGAAAATTCATCGTATTTATATAAAAAGCCCGGCATCAAAAAGTCGAAAATGCTCCAAAGCTCTGCAAGCCTGTTCTCAATCGGAGTCCCTGTCAAAGCAAATCTGTGCTCTGCCTTTACTACCTTCACAGCCTTTGTCATCGCTGCCTTTTGATTTTTTATGTACTGTGCCTCATCCAGGACCATGACAGAAAATGTCATAGCTTCATATTGGACGATATCCTTCCTTAAAAGATCATAGCTGGTAATGTACACCTGCACCCCGGAAGCCTTTTCCATCTCCTCGAAAATCTGTTTTCTATCTGCCACGGTTCCCACCACGGGGCAAACAGAAAGCTTCGGTGCAAAGCGGTAAAATTCCTCCTGCCAGTTAAACACCAGAGAAGCCGGACACACGATCAGGCATGGTTTTTGTTCTCCCTCCTCAAACAGAGCCGCTATCAAAGCAATGGTCTGTAAGGTTTTTCCAAGTCCCATCTCATCCGCCAAAATACCGCCAAAGCCCACAGCCGCTATCGTGCGCATCCATTTATACCCATACATCTGATACGGTCTTAGCACCTCCTCCATCCCCGCCGCAGGTTCATAATCCGCATCCCGTATCGTATGAAAATTTTTCACCAGCTTCCGGTAGGTCTTATTTCTGTCCGCCACCAGATCGTCATGTGCCTCCAGCATTTTATCCAGATACAATGCACGAAACGCCGGAAGCTTGACATTTCCCCGCATCACATCCTCTGAGGAAAGATCCAGAGCAGTCATCATATCATCCAAAGAGGCTAACTGCGCATCCCCGGAAATATCGATGAAATCACCACCCTTTAAGCGGTAATATTTCTTTTTTCTCCGATAGCTGGAAAGCACCTTCAAAAGCTCCTCCGGAGTGATGTCCTTCGATAAAATGGAAATATCCATAATCCCGCTCTCTATCGAAACCCCTACTCTCACCTGCGGAACAGGACGTACCGAGTTCATGCGGAACGCTTCCGTTCCCTTCACCTCTCCATAACGGTTCAAAAGTGGAATCCCTTCCGTCAAAATCCCGTACAGCTCCTCCTCCGGAAACTCTCCTAAGCTTTCAAAGCCTTTTCTGTCCGGATTGTATCTCGGGAAAAATTCCCGTATTGCTGAAACAACACGTTCCTCCTGAAGCTCATCACGATACCCGTCAGCAGGATACATCTCTGCCTTCCTCTCCTTTTCTTCTGCAAATGCCTCCAAAAGAGCCTTTGACACCTCCCCGGAGCTGCGATAGGAAACACTTGCCTGACAGATGCAGAGCCCTCCCTCTACATCCAGCTGAAATAGAAATTCCGGCTCCGGCGGCAGATACTCTGCCACTGCCTCTGCGCAGTCATCCTCAAAATCCACATACTTGCTCTCCAAAAGACTCGGTACTGCCCGGTAATAGAACTCGGACAGTCTCGCCTTCCCCACCTGAAAATGAATTTCCCCCGACTTGGAAGCAGCCTTCCTGAAAGGCGCAAGTGCCTGATGCTCCTCCTTTGAAATCCTGCTCAAATGCTTTTCATCTAAAATATAATTATCGGAAACACCCTCCAAAATCACAGGCATCATGCCTGTCACGGCGATCCCGACAAATGCTCCTGCCGCATCCGTAATCTGTGCGGTTTCCAGATGGACATTCATATCCGTATGCCCCACCCGGATCTTTCCATGGATTCCAAGCACCTTGCTCTGATATTCGCACTCTTTTCCCTCTGCCAGATCATAGAAACGGTCTAATGTCGAACCGGTCAAAATCTCCTGACTCTGTACCGAAAGAGAAGCAGCCCTTCCATAATAATTTTTGGAGTATAATCTGTCATTCACACTTTGGGTTTCCCGCACACGCCGCTGAATAAAAATAAGCCACGGCTCGCTTTCCTCCGTTACTTCCATGATGGAAAAATCGATCTCCGTTTTCGTCCCTAAAGCAAAACAGGTCTCATGCTCCACGGCTGACGCAAATTCCGAAAGCTTTTTCAACACCAGCGGTTTCCCGTGACCAAGCCCTATTTTAAAAGAAAGCTTCGGCTGGCCGTCCTCCATCGTAATTCTGGGGAAGATGGATATGACCTTTTCTTTTTCCTCTGCCGCAGAGGTCTCCTCCTCCAGCACAATGTCTGACTGATCCAGCATCTGAAAAAAGCTTTCTGCTGCCAGATCCGTCGCATCTCCCGGATTATTCTCCTGGATATAATTCCACATTTTCCGTAAAAGCACTAATTCATGTTCACACAGGGGATCATCCAGCTCCCTGAAATAGCTATAGGGCGAACAGGAACAGTCATGCGAAACCAGACTGTGATAGGAGAACGCAATCTCGGCATGTTCTCTTTCCAGCCCGTCAAAAATATCTGCCGAACCATAAAAAATCTGCTCTCCCCTCTGTCCGTACCTGATTTCTTCCAACGCATCCTCCGCCCTGCCATTTTTCAAAATATCTTTCATGCGGTTTTGATAATACAAATTCGTCCATACCCCCGAAAAAATTTTCCGGAGATCAAAATATGGCAGCGATGTCCCCGCCTTGTATTCCGGCAGAACATCACTGACACGGACAAGGATGACTTCCTCTTTTTCCCTTTGCTGTTCCCGTGTTTCCTTCGTTTTCTTCAACCATTCTATTTTCAGACGCTCCTCCATCTCCTTTTCCGTTTCTGTAAATATCCATTTTCCATGCTCCGACTCTACTTTTAAAAGAAGTGCCGCCTGATGTACACAGGTTTCCGGCTCATAGTAAAAATAGCTCTTCCTGCGGGCTCCGCAGCTGCATAAAAACCCTCTGCTTTTCCACTGATCCGAATAGGAACGCGGTATATGATTGATATACACCTCATTCCATCTGCCCCTGCCGGGCACTGCACGCACCCTTGCCTTCGCTATATTTTCATCCCAGTAAAAGTAGTCCCATTCACCATGTTCTAAAAGCTCCTCTGCCTGATCCAGAGCACTGTTCGAAAAAAGACCTCTCCATTCCGCAGT